>NZ_CABSQO010000007.1:0-117906 GCF_902479755.1 uncultured Tissierella sp.
GTGAGATAGAAAAGAGATACAGTTATTAAACTGTAACTATATTATACGAGGAGGAGTAAGGTGATAGTTTGTTTATCAGCTTCAAATATAAAACATGCGGGGAAAAATAGTACGTCTTTAAAGATTTGTGAACTAATCAAGGAGATGGTTCAAAGAAAAAATGATGAAGAGATCATTGTAGAAGTAGTCTCACTTGTTGAAAAAGAACTTATACCATGTATAGGCTGTGGCAGATGTTTTAATGAGGATAAGTGTGTTTTAGATGAAGAATTCAATAGTATATATGAGAAACTTATAAAAGCAGAAGCCTTATTTATGGTTTCTGCTCATTATGCTCCAATACCATCTAAGCTAGCTATGCTACTTGAGAAAATGGAACAATTAGCATTTTTAAAAAGATTTAATAATGAATCATATCGTTCTCCCTTATATAGAAAGCCAGTTGGGATTATAGGACATGGAGGAGGAACAGAAGAAATTATCAGATATTATAAAGGACCAGTAATAGATTCAATCTGTAATGCGTTATCTTATCCTATAGAGATGAATATAGTGAGTGGAAACAATGAACAGATAAAAGGAGTTTTATTACCAGTGAGAAATGTTAAAAAGGTGGAGTATTCAATATTTCCATTACAAGAATATGATTGGAATGATATAGAAAATAGGCTAAATCCATTAGTTAAAAATATCCTAAAGGAAATCGAAAGGGCTAGAAATAAAAAAGATATATGATTCAGATGATGTTAGTAAATGCATAAAAAAAGGGAAGAAATTGACTTTTCAAAGACTAGGTTCTCATTTCCTACAAAGGGCTTTGTGTTCAAGTAATGCATATAGAAGATATTTTAAGGGCAATTAATGACAAGACTAAAGAATATATTTCAAGAATAAGCTCAAAAGAATTATGCTTTAACATATATGGGAAAAATGAAAAAATAATTGATTTAGTAAGAAAATTACACTTTAAATCAGATATGGAAGGATATCATCTTGAGTATACTGGTAGAGAACTTCCACAAATGAAAAAAATAATTTGATTGAAAAAGGTTTTGAGCAGGACATGCTAGAAGAATTTATTGACTTGTTTGATAGTTCATATTTTCAATTAAATATAGATAATGAATGGAAGGTAAATAGTTATGCTGTAAATAAAAATAAATTTTATCAAAAGCTTAATGATTTGAATAAACTTAGTCAAGTGCGTTCATTTTGGTTAAACAACGAGTTAGTAGGTGCATATATTTTTGAGCAAAACTATATAATGGATATTGTTGTCAAACCAATATTTCAAAATAAAGGATATGGAAGTTATATAATAGCACATTGTATTAGAAATATGTCAGTAGACAGATCTATTAAGAATATAAGACTTCGAGTTGCGAAATCAAATACTGGTGCTAAAAAATTATATGAAAGAAATGATTTTATTGAAATGGCTTGTTTTGTAGAGCATACTTATGTACAAGAATTGTAAAATCATTAATGTTTAAATACATATCGTTTTAAGACATTTTAAGTATAAGAAAGGTGTGGGGCATTATGAAAGTTAAATTAACTATTTTAGAAAGTAAGTGTCGAGGAAATTACCATAAGATAGGTGACACTTATATAGTAGGAGATATCTGCCCTCCAATTTGTCATGAATTGTGGCAGAGTATATATCCCAGTGTCTATACATTATTAAATAATGGTGATTTAGATTATGGAAATATAAGAGAAAAGAAATTTCAAATGAGATGTCCAGATAACGGTAGAGTTTTAATATATGGAGAAGTTGTTGAAGCTTAATGATTATCATAAAAGTTATTGAGGAAGATATTCAGTATAAATATAAAATCTGTAATTTAATATATGTATTAGGATAGCTTTAGCAGATGAAATATATTTAAAATTTTGAGATGAATACTTACCATTGATAGGAGAGATAAAAGTGGATAATATAAACTATGAATATAAAATTATTGGCAATGGGAATACAATACTTGTCATAGAGGTAGGAATAGGTAATTCATTTTATGATTGGTATCCGCTCATTGAAGAGATAAAGGACTATTTTACAGTCATTATTTATCATAGACAAGGATATGGTAATAGTAGTCTTCCAAAATCCTCTAGAACAACAAGAAATATAGCATATGAATTAAATACAATGCTTAAAGAAATTGGAATTAAAGAAAAGTATATTTTGATGGGACATTCCTTTGGTGGATTATGTGTACAGCAATATGTAAAAATGTATCCTGATGAAATTAAGGCTGTAGTATTATTGGACTCAACTTCATATAATTTAGAACAATTGGAAAGTCTTGATACACCAACAATAAATTCTCAAACATCAATAGATAAGATGGTTTCTTTAGTTAATGAATTATCTTTGAAGTCCAGAGAAGAACTTATTAGTCAAAATACAGATATAACTTCTAAATATGAGAAGTGTGTAACAAGTGAAGAATTACAAGATGTTGTAGAATTTTTTGGAAATCCAAATCTTTATAAGACAGTAGCAGATGAATTTGCAAATTGGATACATGATGGAGAAGATATTAAAAGCATAGATATATTTCCAGATGTTCCTTTAAGAGTAATTGCTCGAGATAAGATTTTATCTGTCAGAAATTGGATGAAATATGAGATACCAGAGGAAGAAGCTGTTGAGCATGAGAATAAGTGGCGTGAGTTGCAGGAGGAGCTGGTATTACTATCCGATCAAGGAAAATTGATAATTGCTTCGGATAGTGATCATTTAATATATATAGATAGACCGGATGTGGTGATGGATTGTTTAAAATCATTAATTTAAAAGAGTAAGGCAGAAAAAGTAAATATTGTCATTTATAGGAGGGCTTTATGAAAAGAGACAAGCTAGGTGAAATTGCTAAATTGGAAGCACAGAAATGTTTTCATGGAAATGTTATGGGGCTTGAGTCCAACATTGAGCCAATAATTAATTTATTTCCTAAATGGTCGCTAGAAAATTGGGATGGAAAATGGTGTGCTGCATTTGTTTATTACTGCTGTATGAAGGCTGGGTTTAATATTCCAGTAAAATTCCCCGATGAAAATATAAAATGTAATTTTGCAGGTTGCTCCGCATGGGAATCATGGGGCAGTCTGCCTGAAAATCAATTTTATTATCCCGCTGAAAATAATAGTTTTATTCCAAGTAAAGGAGACATTGTAATATTTAATAATGTTTTTTTAAATGAACCCCATGATCACATTGGTATAGTTCTGGAAAATTATGATAGCTATATAGTTGTCGCTGAAGGAAATATCAATAATGTATCTGGAACTGTAAAAAGAGATAAAAATAAAAATATAAGAGGATATATCAGAATACCTGATGATTATAATTTTGTGAAATAATAAAAGCTAGAAAATTATCTGAAGAAGGGTGACTCTATTGAAATATGAGATTAGAAGAGCTATGATAGATGATGCTGAATCTTTAGCGAATATTATCGTTGAAAGCTGGAGGTCAGCTTATTCTAGTATTATACCCGAGAATGAAATAACCAAATTCCTAGATAAGCAAAGAAGACAACAGCAGTTTGAAAGATTTATTCAGGATGGAGAAATTGTTTTGATTGGAATTTACGACGGGATACCTTGTAGTTTAGCATTTGCAAATAAAGATAATGATGAGAAGCTAGAAGAGTGTGGCTCTATTTATTCAATATATCTCCTTGAAGAATACTGGGGAAAAGGATTAGCTACTAAGATAATGGATGTAGTTATAAGTATATTGAAAGATGAGGGTTGCGAAAGGGCTTCACTATGGGTTTATGAAGAGAATGTAAGGGCAAGGGGATTTTATGAAAAGTACGGTTTCATATTTGATGGCACTAAAAAGCATAGTCATTTCTCCAATAAACCTATTGAACTAAGATATATATTGGATATATGAGAATAAGAAGAATAGCCATATAAAATTGTTATGATAGGGGGAATTTATAGTGAAAAAAATCGTGGCAAGATATTTCTATGTTCCAATTTGTCCAGAGTCATTTGCTTCTTTAGATCGTCTTCGTAATTTATTTTTGAAGTATAAAGAGCAGGTTGATTTTGAATCATTTAATGTTTTTGATTGTAAATTTGAATCATTATATTCTTGGTTTCCTAATGAAGAAGAAATAATAGAAAGTGTTAGGGAAAATGGGACATCCCCACTTCTTTTTGGAAAGTTATTTATTCAAGGTAATGAAATAAAAGGTTTTCCTCCATCAAAGAAATTTATATCAAATGCTTTAAGAGAACACGGTATATCCTTCGAAGAGGAAGATTACAAATTTGATTATGGAGCGATCACTAAAGAGAGACTTAAATATGATATAGATAAATTTCAGATTAAGAAATATGATGGAAAACTCCTTAGGGATAGTTGTATTATTTGTACAAAATACAATCCATATCTAGATGAAAAATCATATCTTCCAGAGAATTGGGCTAAATATGAGCAATTAAAGAGAAGTTTTTTAAAAGAAAATCTAGAGAAGGGTAGCTTAGTTGGCTATATTGAATACTATAACGACGAGCCAGTAGGATTTATTGAGGCATTTCCATTAGAGATATCAAGAATGCTAGGATTTCCAATATCAAGTAAAAGTACTAATGGTGTTATGATTACCTGCCTTTCTGTTCGCCAAGAAATGAGTGGATATGGTGTAGCTTCAAGATTAATAGAATATCTTGAAGAAGAAGTAAAAAATAGAAAATATGAATCAATAGAAGTATTGTCATTTCCAGATGAACATAATTGGCAGCCTAAATCACTATATGAAAAAAAGGGTTACAAGAAAGTTAAGGAAATAAAGGAACTATGCATTATGAAAAAGGAATTGTAATAATTTCAATTAAAGCATAGTATAAACTATTTAATCCTTTATATTTTTTCATAAAGATTCATTGACTTTGACGTCGTGTCGTACCCTATACTTATTTATTAAGTAAGGAGGAATTTATATGGAATTAAAAACTATTAGCCAAGTTTCAAATGCTTTTAAAATTTCCACAAGAACACTTCGATATTATGAACAAATAGGGCTTTTAACCAGTTCCAAAAAAGAAGGATATGCATATCGCAGCTATGATGAGGAGGCAATTTTACGTTTGCAGCAAATTGTTATTTTGAGAAAGCTACGTATTCCATTAAAACAAATTGGCGATATATTGAATAACGAAGATGTTGTTCAAGCCATTGAGGTATTTAAACAAAATATAACTAATTTAGAAGATGAAATAGCGGCATTATCAACAATCAAAGTGATTCTAAACCGTCTTATTGAGACTTTGCAGAAGGAAACAAAGGTTAAATTGAAACTTGGCATATTAAGTGATGATTATATACTTGATGCAATTGATTCCTTATCCTTACAAAAAGTTAGTTTTAAGGAGGAAAAGTCAATGGAAGATTTAAACAAGGCAGCAGAAAGTTTATCAACACTTAAAAATGTTAGGATTGTTCACTTACCGCCATTTACAGTAGCCGCAAGTCATTATATCGGTGAAAATCCTGAGGAAAATGCAGGAAAGCAGCTAGAGGAGTTTGTAAAAGCAAGTAATCTCTATGAAATTAAACCAGATGCCCGTGTATTTGGATTTAATCATCCTAACCCGTCAAAGGATAGACCTGATTATGGATATGAGGTGTGGGTCACGATTCCTGAAGATATGGAAGTACCGGCCCCCCTTGAGAAAAAACATTTCACTGGTGGACTATATGCAGCACATATGATAATTCTAGGAAATTTTCATGAGTGGGAGTGGCTATTAAATTGGGTTACTATTAACAATCCTAAATATGAAGCAAATTATGCTGATGATGGTGGAGAATGTATGGGAGGATTGCTTGAGGAACATCTTAATTACCTTTACTATTGTAACCTTAATTGGCCGGAAAGTGATGAGCATCAGCTTGATTTACTATTTCCAATAAAATTGAAAGAGCAAAAATAGGATATGAGGGAGGCATTTACTCCCTCGCTATACTATTGTATATTTGAAAATAAATTTTAGGAGGATAAAGATGAAACATTCATTTAATATAACAATGCCAGATTATGAGAAAACTAGTAGAGTTTTTATTGAATTACCTTTCAATGTATGGAATTTATTTAATAAAAAAGGTGCAATGAGAGTTAAAGAAAGTATAAATGAAGTGCCGTATGAATGTGCTCTTATTCCAAGAGGAAATGGTGTTTATTTACTACCCATAAGTAAAAAGATAATTGAAAAATCAAGAATAAGTGTAGGAGATACTTTGAATATAAATATGGAATTAGCTGATAATAATGAAAACAATAGACCAAAAGTTAATGAATCAGGCGAATATAGAAGGATTGAATCAGTAAATTATGTTGAACAACCTAATGCCAGAGCCTGTGGACAAGCATGTATATCTATGCTTGCAGGAGTAGATGTGGAAGATGTAATGAAGGCTATGAATACTAAAGGGTCAACAAGTATTGGACAATTAATCGAAGCTTTAGATTATTATAAAATAAAACATTCTGGTACCAACAAGAGAATTTCTAAGAAAAATCCAAACTATTCAGAAGTATGTATTTTAACTGTCCATATGCCAAATTATAGTCATTGGGTTTTGCATTTCAAAGGTAAGTTTTATGATCCAGAATTTGGAGTTCTTGAAGAGTGTCATCCAGATGGTAAAATAACATCATATTTGGAGATATATACAGATTAAAAATTTAGTGAAGTACATTTGTCTCTTCGCTGAATAATCTATGAATTAACTATTATATGACATATTAGAAGTGATGGTTGAGCATTGTACAGAAGGTTTAACTATAGAAGAAAAATAGATATATGGAAAAATCGTTAAAAGTAAATGGAGGTTATAAAATGAGATACCCATTTGATTGTATAAGTGAATTAGTTTTTGTTAAAACAGAAATACAGAAGTCGGATATAATCTTAGTATCAGGGGGAAGTCATCCGCAATTGATGGAGAAAGCAGCAGAATTATATAATCATGGGTTAGCTTCATATGTACTACCAAGTGGAGGTTTCAATTTTAAAATACCAGAGTATAATTCAGAATGGGAATTTTTGAGATTAATAGGGGTAAGATTAGGCATACCAGAAGAAAAAATATTAAAGGAAGATCAAGCAAAACATACCTTTGACAATGCAGAACTTTCATGGAAAGTAATAAAAGAGAATAATTTGTCAGTGAAAAGTGCTATTTTAGTCTGTAAAGAATATCATTCAAGGCGTGCCCTTCTAACATATCAATTAGTATTCCCAAAGGATATAGAATTTTTTGTCGCATCTGTTCCAGACAAAAGAGAAATCACAAAAGATAATTGGTTTTTAGATGAAGAAAAGATAGACATAGTTATGGGTGAAGTGGTAAAGGTAGGTAAATATTTCAGGCAGTACATTAAAAAGTTTCAAGAAGAATGATAATGAATTAATATTAAAAGATGAAGATTACTAATATGCTTTATAGGATTGTGAAGTATAGTATAATATAATAAAAAAGTTTTATTTATTGAGAAAATCTAAAGAATGTAAGTCTAAGAACCGAATTATATAATATGGCTAACAATACTACAATAGAGAGGAGTGGTAATATAGAAGCAGTAAATATAGAAAGACCAAAAATATTATCTCCTGTAATTGCTAGCATTCCCCATGGATCATCTTGTATTACATCCGAAATGAAAAATAGTATGATACAAAATGCATTACTTACAAATAATGATTGGTTTTTAAATGATCTTTATGATTTTCTATATAAGCTAAATATTATAAAAATATCAGCTAATTATAGCAGATATGTAGTTGATGTTAATAGAAATATTAATAAAAAACATATAGAAGGAGATTATACAGAATCTTTAATTTATCATAAAACCACATTTAGTAAAAATATTTATGAAAATTCTTTACCAAATATAGTAGTTGAGAATAGGATAAAAGAATTTTATGAACCATATCATACTTGTTTATTAAATGAAATAAATAATAGCTTGAAAGAATGGGATAAAGTCTATTTGCTTGATTTACATAGTTTTTATGCACAATCCACAGCTGATGTTGTGCTAGGGACATGTGGTGGAAGTACATGTTCATATGAATTTTTTCATAGTGTTTATAAAGCTTTTGTTGATGAAGGTTTCACTGTGAAGGTTGACGAAAAGGGTCTTAAAGGAGGATATATAGTATCACATTATAGTTCAATAGAAAATGTTGAAGCTATACAAATTGAGATACGGTATACCACTTATATAGAGGATAGGTATTTTGGAGAAGAAGAGGTATATCATAAAGATGATATTCTATTTAATAAAACCAAAGAACGTTTAGAGAGGGTCTTGAAAAATATCATGAAAATAGTTGAAAAATAGATTGAGTATGAATTACTGATTTTTATCAATTATGAAAAAAGTAATTAGGTGGAAACTATTCTCAAACAAAGATATACTAGATTTATTATATATAATAAAGGATTAAATTATTTAAAGGGGTGAAAAGAATGAGATCAATTGATATGCACTGTGATACAATTTTAAGATTGATGGATGATAAAGAAAACCTAGAATTATATGAAAATCACTTAAGTATAGATATTAAGAAACTAAAAAAGGGAAATTCATTAGCTCAATTCTTTGCCATGTGGATAGATTTAAAAAAATCAGCTGATCCTTTGGAAACTTGTCTTGAGATGATTGATAAATTCTATATAGAGATTGAAAAAAACTCAGACAATATTTGTCTAGCAACTAACTATAGGGATATAATAAAAAATGATAATGAAGGAAAGATTTCTGCTGTTCTTGCTATAGAAGAAGGTGGAGCGATTAAAGGACAAATGCATAATTTAAGAAATTTCTATAGAATAGGAGTAAGAGCAATAACTCTTACATGGAACACGGCCAATGAAATAGGATACCCTAATATAAAAAAGAACTATAGAGATAGAGGATTAACTAGTTTTGGTGAAGAAATAGTATATGAGATGAATAAATTAGGCATGCTTATAGATGTTTCCCATCTCTCCGATAAAGGATTTTATGATGTAGTAAGATTAAGTTCAAAACCTTTTATAGCATCTCATTCAAATTCAAGGATTATAAAAGAACATTCTAGAAATCTGACAGATGATATGATAAAACTTCTATCAGAAAGTGGAGGGACAACGGGTATATGTTTTGAAAGAGATTTTCTAGGTGAAAGTGAGAATGCCAGAATAGAGGATATAATAAGACATATTAAGCATATTAGAAATATAGGAGGAATAGATGTAATAGCATTAGGTTCTGATTATGATGGTTCTCATCCAAATTGTGAAATAAACAATATAGGTGAGATAGAGAAGCTTATATTTGCATTAAAGGATAACAAATTCTCAGAGGATGAAATAGATAAAATATTTTATAAAAATGCACTAAGAGTAATTAAAGACGTGTTATAGTTCTAGAAGATAGTGTATTTTGAAATAGTATATTTGAAGGCTAAGTTGAAGATATTAGTATAGAAGTATAGACATGAAATAATGTTAAATATATACTAATAGGTGAGGTGACTTAGTTTGAAGGATTATAAAAAGATGATTTTTGTTTCTTTAATAGTTGCATTAGCATCACAGGTCAATATTGGTCTAATAAATAGTGATTTTAGAGTCTCAGCAGGAATAATATTCTTTGTAGTATTTCTTTTTTACTATCATGAGTTAAGACCAGTTCCAACGGGCATATTATCAGGTATAATGGTATATATTTTAAGATTGATGGTTTATTACATATCAAAAGGTCATATTAATGATGTAATAATTTCATATCAGCTAGAAATATTATTTTATGCTTTTTATTCTATTATTTATTCTCTACTAATAGGTCAAGGAAATAAAAATAATATAAATTTTGTATTTTTTATTATGGTTATCAGTGACTTTGGTGCTAACCTTATAGAAATATTTGTAAGAGTGACAATAGATACATCTCCTTCTCCATGGAAGGTTGGTACTACATTGTTTCTTGTAAGTATAGTTCGTTCTGCTATAGTATGGCTGGTATTAAATGCACTTAAATACTATAGAATGTTTCTTATGAAGGAAGAACATGAGAATAGATATAAAAAACTATTATGGTTGACATCTCAGCTAAGAACAGAAATGTACTGGATTGAAAAGAATATGGACCATATAGAGAAGGTTATGTCTGAGTCATATGAATTATTTGAGAAGATAAATCTTAATGAAGATAATGAAAGCTGGGCAAATAGAGCTCTAACTATTGCTAGAGATGTGCATGAGATAAAGAAAGAGAATGGATTGGTAATCCGTGGTATGAAGGAAATTACGGAAAATGAGCTTAAAGATAAGGGTATGGATTTTAAAGATATTATTAGTATACTTTCTGAGACTATGAAGAGAGAAATAAGGAGATTAGATAAGGATATAAATCTTGTATTTAATATAGGAGAAAACTTTTATACTTCTAAACATTACTATCTTATGTCCATGCTTAGGAATCTCATTATGAATAGCATGGATGCAATACCTGATTCTCAAAAAGAAGCTAAGATTATTGTAAGTCATGAAATAGACCAAGAACAGCATCATTTTATAGTATCTGATAATGGAACTGGAATAGATGAAGAAGGGTTAAAGCATATTTTCTCACCTGGTTTTTCAACTAAGATAAACTATAATACAGGCGAAGTAAATAGAGGGCTTGGGTTAAGCATAGTTCAATATATAGTAGAGGAGCAATTGAAGGGTAAGGTAAATGTTAGCTCCAAGATAGGAAATGGAACTAGCTTTTATATATCCATTCCAAGAAGAACATTGGAGGAAAATTTAAAATGAAAATATTTATAGTTGAAGATGACTTTAATATTATTAGAATTCTAGAAAAGATAATAATGGATAAAGGATTAGGAGACGTAATAGGAAGAGCTGATAATGGAATAACTGCTTTAGAAGAAATAGAATTATCGAAGCCAGATATTGTATTAGTTGACTTGCTGATGCCAGGCAAAGATGGTATTAGCTTAGTAAGGGAAGCAAAGACTATACATCCTGACATTCAGTACATTATGATTTCACAAGTATCTTCCAAGGATATGATTTCTAAAGCATATCAAAGTGGAGTAGAGTACTATATCTCAAAGCCTATTGATGCTATCGAGGTACAAACTGTAATTAATAAAGTTAAAGAAAAAATTGATATGAATAAGAAGCTAGCTCAAATACAAAGCTTATTTTCCGGTGAGTCTGAAAATACTAAAGTGGAAAATAATGGAGCTAATAATATGCTAGGAGTAAAAAGAGTGATGCAGAGAATTGGTATCATTGGAGAATCAGGTAGTCAAGATATTCTTGATGTAGTTAAGTATTTAATTGATACAAATCAGACTATGGCTAATTTTACAGTCAAAGAGATTTGTGGTCATTTCACTGATAATCCTAAAACTATGGAGCAGAGAATTAGAAGAACAGCAACCATTGGGATGATTAATCTTGCAAACATAGGAATAGAAGATTATATGAATGAAATATTTACAGAATACTCTAATGGATTATATAATTTTGAACAGCTAAAAATAGAGATGGATTTCATTAGAGGAAAGGGTAAAAAGAGAGGGAAAGTAAACATAAAAAAATTTATAGATGGAATAGTTTACTATAGTAAGATTTAATAAAAAAAGTTAGATAAGATTAGTAATTTTATCTAATTTTTTTAATTTACATATATTTCTTTGAAAAAATTCTTGTTTCCGTTTGAAACTTTCCATGGGTATTTGAAGGTCACAGGTTATAATTAGCCTAATATATACTTAATAAAATCAATATAGGAGGCTGATTATTAAAATGTTTAAAGAATTAGTAGGTTTTGTAAATACTATTCTGTGGGACTATGTATTGATATTTGGACTTATAGGTGTGGGTGTTTTTATGACAATAAGACTTAGATTTCCACAGTTTACAAGATTATTTCCTGCTCTAAAGAAGATGGTTCAAGGAATAATTAACAAGGAAGAAGTGGAAGAAGGTAAAATGACGCCTTTTCAGGCTTTATCAACAGCTGTAGCGGCTCAAGTTGGTACAGGAAATATAGTCGGAGTAGCAACAGCAATAGCGGCAGGTGGTCCAGGAGCAGCCTTTTGGATGTTAATATCTGCATTCTTTGGAATGGCTACAATTTTTAGTGAATCTGTTTTAGCACAAAAATATAGAGAAACCAAGGATGGAGAATTAGTAGGAGGACCTGCATATTATATAAAAAATGGTTTGAAATCTAAAGGTTTAGCAACATTTTTTTCAATAACTTGTATCATTGCATTAGGTGTAGTTGGTATAATGGTACAATCAAACTCAGTAGCTGGATCAGTTAGTAGTGCATTTGGTGTGCCGGTAATTGCAGTTACCATTGGACTTGCAATTGTGGTGGCACTTATATTAATGGGTGGAATGGGAAGAATAGCATCCTTTGCAGAAACTGTAGTTCCAATTATGGCTGGTGCTTATATTCTTGGAAGTTTGGTAATTATATTTATGAATATTGGAAATTTTGTTCCAGCAGTAAAGAGTATTTTTATAGGAGCATTTTCACCGGGGGCAATAGGTGGAGGTGTACTTGGTATTACAGTACAACAGACTATAAGATTTGGTTTAGCTAGAGGACTTTTTTCAAATGAGGCAGGAATGGGTTCAACACCACATTCACATGCAGTAGCTGATGCTAAGCATCCAGCAGAACAAGGGTTTACTGCTATGATAGGAGTATTTATATCAACATTTCTGATTTGTTTATCAACGGTAATGGTAAATCTTGCATCAGGTGCCTATAATGGAAATATTCCAGCAGCACAGATGGTTGAAGGTGCAACAATAATGACTCAAAATGGTTTTGCAGCAGGATTTGGTACATTTGGAGGAATGTTCTTATCAATATGTTTATCATTCTTCTCCCTTACTACAATAGTAGGATGGTATTTCTTTGCTGAATCAAATGTAAAAAATATATTAAGTACTAATTCTATAACAATAAATGCATTTAAAGGTATAGTACTTACAGCTTTAGTAATAGGTACTTTAATAGATCCAACATTTGTATGGGAATTGGCAGACATGTCTATGGGTATAATGGCAGTTCCTAATATAATAGCCTTAGTTCTATTATCTAAGGAAGTCAAATTTATTCTTGATGACTATGATTCAAAGGTACTAAGAGGAAATATCCATTGGGAATATGAATACCAAAATCTTGAGGAAAAGAAGGACAAGAAAAAATCAGTATTAAGAAAAGGATTGAGTACTACAATTTTAAAATAATAAATATTATGACACAGGGATATCCGGAAGGATACTTACACAGGTTTAATATCCCAGATCAAAAAGGTGGATAGCAAGAGCTATCTACCTTTTTGTATTTATTTGTTTAGTCTTACTATTGAGATGATATAGGAATTGGTTTATTGATTTGATATAATTAGTTTTAGTATAGTAGTAAGTAGAGAGCTAAATTTAAGATAAAGTTACATAGAGTTTGAGCTATAGACTTGGAGGTGATTTTTTGAAAAAAGAAATAAAAATTGAGATATGTGTAGATTCCATTCAATCTGCTTTAGCAGCACAAAATGGAGGAGCTAGTAGGATAGAACTTTGCGACAATTTAATTGGAGGAGGAACTACTCCCAGTGCAGGGATGATTGAACTAGCTAGGAAATATCTAACCATTGATATAAATGTGATGATTCGTCCAAGAAGTGGTGATTTCTGTTATTCTCCCTTAGAGATTGAGGTAATGAAGAAGGATATAGAGATTGCTAAAAGGTATGGTGTGAAGGGTATAGTAATAGGAGTGCTCAAGCCTAATGGTGAGATAGACATAAATATAATGAAAGAACTAATAGAATTATCTAGGCCTCTTGCTGTTACATTTCATAGAGCCTTTGACATGACTAAAGATCCTTTTAAATCTTTAGATATACTTATTGACATTGGTGTAGAAAGAATACTAACATCTGGGAAAGAAAGCAAGGCTATGCAAGGTATAGATTTAATCAGAGAATTAGTCAAAAGAGCAGAAGATAAAATAATTATTATGCCGGGATCAGGGGTCAGCGAGGAAAATGTAAGGCTCATAATCGACAGTACAGGGGCAGGAGAAATTCATTTATCTGCAAAAAAAAGAATAGAAAGTATCATGGAGTATAGAAATGACAGAGTAGATATGGGTGGAAGTTTAATAGTTTCTGAATATGATAATTATTTTACTTGTGAAGAATCTGTGAGGAATATAACTAAGATATTAAATAATATAAAATGATATGAGAGGTGTCCATAATGAGTTGGGGAATAATAGGTACTTGGAGAATGGCTTTAGAAGGAATAATAGAAGCACAAAAATTATTAAAAGATGGGAAGTCATCCTTAGATGCTATTGAAATTGCGGTAAAAATGGTAGAAGATTGTCCAGAATATAGGTCTGTAGGTTATGGGGGATTACCAAATCGAGATTGTGAGGTTGAACTTGATGCAGCTTTTATGGATGGAGATACATTTTCTATTGGGGCTGTAGGAAGTATTAAGGATTTTAAAAATCCAATTTCGATTGCAAGAAAACTTATGGATGAAAGATATAATATATTTTTAGTAGGACAAGGCGCTGAGAGATACGCACATACAATGGAATTCCAGAGAACCAATATGCTTACAGATTATTCTAAGAAGGAGTGGGAAAAAAAGAAAAGTGAGATTAAGTTAGATAAACTTAAGGCATATGATGGACATGATACTGTTGGAATAGTTGGGCTAGATAGAAATGGAAAGATGGCTGTTGCCACATCTACCAGCGGTCTCTTTATGAAAAGACCTGGGAGGATTGGAGATTCACCATTATCTGGTTCAGGTTTTTATGCAGATAGCGAAATAGGGGCTGCTAGTGCCACTGGAGTAGGTGAAGATATAATGAAAGGCTGCATATCATATGAGATAGTGCGTCTTATGGAAGAGGGACTTCATCCGCAGGAGGCTGCGGAAAAAGCTGTAAATAAATTAAACCAAAAGCTAATTTCTAAAAGAGGAGGAGCAAAAGATATTTCCGTAGTATGTATGAATAATAAGGGAGAATGGGGTGTGGCAACAAATATAAATAAATTTTCCTTTGTAGTGGCTACTGAAACGGAAGAACCTACAGTATATATCGCCTCATTTTCAGATGGAAAAACAACCTACGTAAAAGCAACTCAAGAATGGATCGACACTCATACGGAGTAGGATAATAAAGAGGATCTCCATATGAAATTATAATCGATAAATTAGGGCAAAAAAAATCGAGATTATTTTCCTAAATTAGTATATTCTAGAGTCTAAAGGAGGAAATAAGTAGGATGGAATGGATTAAACGTGTTAACAATGTAGTTGATTATATAGAAGAAAATCTTGATAAAGAAATTTCCTATGATGAAATTGCAAAACTTGCAGTATGTTCTGTATATAATTTTCAGAGAATGTTTTCCTATATTGCAGACCAATCTTTAAGTGAGTATATTAGAAACAGACGACTTACGTTAGCAGCTTTTCATATTTTGAATAGTAAGGAAAATATAATCGATATAGCAATGAAATACGGATATACTTCCCAAGATGCTTTTACCAGAGCTTTTAGAAAATTTCATGGTGTTCTTCCATCTAAAGTACGTACAGAGGTGGTTAGTCTCAAGACATGTCCGAGGATTTCCTTCCAAATAACGATTAAAGGAGGTAATCATATGAATTACCAAATTGAACAATGGCCAGCATTTACTATTTCAGGAATAAGAAAAAGAATAGAAACAGAAAAGGCTTTTCAAATAGTTCCCCAAATATGGGAAACGGCAGGTAGAGATGGTACAATGAAACGATTATTTGAGCTTTGGAGTCAGGCAGATATGCGTCCCGTAGGACTCCTTGGGATTAGTGCAGGAGGACAATGGGGAGATTCAGAGGAAATGGATTATTATTTAGGGGTAACTACTAATGTAGATGTAGCTGAATGTACGAAGGTCATTACTCCTGGAGATATGGTTGAATTACGATTGCCTAAAGCTACATGGGTAATAATTGAAGCAAATGGAGCATTACCAGATTCTATTCAGAATACTTATAAAAGTTTTTATACAGAATGGCTGCCTAATTCAGGTTATGATTTAGATGATTTACCTGTAATAGAATCTTATTTACAGGATAATAGACAAGAAGTATGGATAGCAATCAAGCCAACTTTTAAATAGCGGGAGGAAGGAAATGCAATACACATTTAGGGGAAGTTTATTGAAAGAGGGAGCAAAGACGTTTATAAGTATTCCTTTCAATGTATGGGAGGTATTAGGTCAAAAAGGACTCATACCTGTGAATGTAACAATAAATGATTTTAATTTTGAATGCAAACTAGTTCCTAAAGGAAATGGCAACTATTATATACCAATTGTAAAGGATGTATTGAAAATTATTAATTCAAGTGAAGAATTAGATATATCTTTTGAAGTTATATCGCATTTGGCCCGCATCAATAATAATAGTCCATACAGTATAGAAGATCCAATAAGAAAGATAGATAGAATTGAGATTATTAAATCAGGAGATAGATTGTGCGGACAAGGTTGCGTTGCCATGCTTGCAGGAGTATCTATAGATGAAGTTATTATTTTAATGAAAGCAAAAACGTCTTTAAGTAAGGTAATAGAGGCATTAGATTATTATGGAATTGGACATTCAGATAAAATGGTTTATAAACTAAAGAAAGATCATAAACTTCCAAAATGTTGTATTATAAATACAAGTGGACATCTGATACTTTTCTATGACGGGAAATATTACGATTCGAGTATAGGAATATTGGAGGACTTTGATTTAAATAAAATAACAGGATACTTAGAAATAATATTGTAGTAACCTAGGAGAATCTTTTAACTTACTCGTAAGAAAGGATAATATATATGAAGAAAAAAGTCTTAATAATGGGTGGAAGTTATTTTATTGGTAAAAAAATAGTTGATGTTTTTTGTGAAAATAAATATAATGTTTTCACTTTAAATCGTGGAACAAAAAAACAGGATTATGAAAATGTATATAATTTAATATGTGATAGAAATGATAGTGAGCAAATGGAAAAGGTTCTTTCTAAATATAAGTTTAATATTGTTGTAGATGTATCTGCCTTAAATAAAGCACAGGCAGAAATACTATTCAAATCTCTAAATAAACAAGAATTAGAATCTTTTGTATTTATTAGTTCAAGTGCTGTATATGATGTAGATAACTTGGTATTTCCTTTTAAAGAAAATGATTCATTAAAAGAAAATGCCTATTGGACATCTTACGGACAACATAAGATAGAAGCTGAAAATTACTATACTAACAATTTTAAAAATTCCTTTACAGATCTTATTATTTTAAGACCTCCTTATGTTTATGGAGAAAATAACTATGCTCAAAGGGAGAGCTTTATTTTTGATCATATCTGTAAAGATAGACCAATTATCATCCCAAATCCCAAGACATATCTTCAATTTATCTACACCACGGATTTATCTAATATTATTATAGAATTACTTAAAACAAAAAAACAAAATATTTCTATTTTTAATGTTGGAAATAAGAGGCCAGTTACTATTAAAGAATGGATTGAATATTGTGCAGAAGTAGTTGGTAAAGAAGCTAAAATAATTGAATATGATTATAAAGCTAAAGGACGAAAAGAGAGAGATTTCTTTCCATTTTTTGACTATAGTAATGTATTGGATGTAAGTAAAATTAACTGCATTTATATCGAAGAAACGGACTTTATGATGGGGTTAAGGAATAGTTATGATTGGTATTTAGAAAATAGGGATAGTATATTTTTTAAAGAAAATATTATACATAACGAAGATGAAATATTTAGAGAATTAGAAATTAATGGTATTAAATAATTTAAATAATGAAGAATACGTAGAAAGTTTAAATCTAAGATAGATGGGGAAGCCCATCTATCTTGTTTTGTATGTAAAAAAATATTCATAAAAGAAGGAATTTAGAAAAATTTGTAGAATAAGTATTAAAGGCAGAATAATAAGGATACTTGCGAAAGAATCGGTTTGTAAATTATGAAGGTTATATAGATAGTGATAGGAGTGTGCTATGAAAAAAACAAGTCAATAATTTTATTCAAATCACTATGCCTTATTTAGCAGGATTTATTGATGAGTCAAAATACGATATTATTCTTATAGATGAATATAATCAAAAAATACCTCTTGAAGATAGATTTGATTTAATAGCTATAACAGTAAATACCTCTAACGCCTCTCATTGTTATGAAGTGGCAACTAAATTTAGAAACAAAGGATGCAAAGTTGTTTTTGGAGGTCCTCACTCAACTCTTATGCCCGATGAAGCAATAAATTACTGTGATTATATTATAATAGGAGAAGCTGAAGAAACATGGCCTCAGTTTTTAGAAGATTTTTATGAAGATAAAGCAAAGAAACAATACAAGGCTGAATATGCAACAGCGTTAAAAGGAATTCCTTTTCCAAGGAGAGATCTTATAAAAGGAAGATGTTTTACAAAAGGAGCAGTTTTTGCTACAAGGGGATGTCCTTATCAATGTAGTTATTGTAATTTAAAACAAATATATTTTAATTCTTTTAGGGTTCGTCCAATTGAAGAAGTTATTGAAGATATAAAAAGTATAGATAAGAAATATTTTGTTTTTTGGGATGATAATTTTTTTGGAGATATAGAATATGCTAAAAGGTTGATGAAAGAACTATCCAGACTTAATAAGAAATGGGCAGCCCAAGTTACATTGGAGAGATGTGAAGATGAAGAACTATTAAAATTAGCTAAAAAATCAGGATGTATATATTTTTTTGTTGGACTGGAATCATTTTCTGAAATGAGCTTGGCAAGTGTTAATAAAACAATTAATAATGTAGATAAGTATAAAAGAATAATAGATTTAATCCATAAAAATGGAATTTCCATTCAATCAGGAATAATATTTGGCTTTGATACAGACACAAAGGATGTATTTAAAAAAACACTTGAAGCATGCAATAAGTTAGGTATTGATGGCGTTACTGTAAGTATATTGACTCCACTACCTAAAACACCCATATATGATCAATTGAAGAAAGAAAATAGATTGATATCAATGGATTGGATGTATTTTAATGGAAAAACAAGAGTAGCGTTTAAGCCTAAAAATATGACACCACAAGAGCTGTTTAATGGGTATATGTGGTTTAGAAAAGAATTTTATTCTATGAAATCAATAATTAAAAGACTATCAGCTTCAAAAACAAATATAATATATAATTTTATAGTGAATTTAGGCTATAAGTTTTCTATAAGGGAAACAAGACTTAACAATATTGATGTAAACAGGTACAATACTTAACGAGTTATTATAGTCTGTTTTAGTCAAACCAAGTTTTGAAATAATCCAAATTACAAGACACTGATATATTTTTATTTAATAATATAAATTACATTCTATATAGGAGGATTAATATTATGGAGCTAGATAATATAAAAAAGCATTGTGAGAGATTAGTTAAGCAAATTGATTTTTATGTTGGAGAGGGTAAAGGAAGAGAAATCCTCTCAGATTTATATAATGTTACTGGGGAGGAAACTCCCCAAGAATGTGCAAAATGGGCAAATGACGTGATTAGCAGATTAGAAGATAATATTGATTCTGAGAAGCTAATACTAATTAGACAAGAATGTGCTTGCGTTAAAACCAATAAATACTCTGCATATAACAAAAAATATTTTAAAGAGCTGCGTGAAAATAATACGGACGAAAATGAATATCTAAAAGCTGTTGCAAATTTTCTAAATGGCAGACCTCGTATTGGACAAAAGGTGGAATTCGTAGATGGAAAAATAATTACTCATATAGGAATAAAAAATTCTTGTGGTTGCTTTACTGTTAAAAACGGATGGGATAAGCCAGAATCAATTACGTGGTGTAGATGCTGTCAAGGAACGTTATATAGCGTTTACCAATTTGTACTTCCTGAGAAGGCATGTCATATGGATATAGTTGAGACACATGCCACAGATGGAAGCGATTGTGTATTTTCTACTTGGTATACAGAGAAATAAATTTGGAGGGATTTGCAATGAATAAGATTTTATCTAAAAGATTAAGATTATCTATTATAATTATATTAGTATTATTGGTTTTAACAGGCTGTATGCCAGGGGATGGCTCATATAGTTTAAAGAAACCAGCTAACTTTTTGTCAGGTATATGGCATGGCTGGATAGCACCTATCTCATTAATATTTTCAATAGGCAAGAATAATATTAGAATATATGAGTCAATAAATACTGGATTTTGGTATGATTTTGGATTTTATGTAGCTATAATAAGTGGATTTGGCGGATTATCTCTATCTAGAAAAAAGAGAAAAGGAGATTAAGAATAGGGGAAGAAATTTAAGGATAGATGGCATGAGCTATCTATCTTATTTTTATATATAAAGAAAAATCCTATAAAAAGAAGGAGTTCAGTAAGATTTATAGAATATTTATATAAGATAAATAGAGATAGAGTTTTCGATTAGGAATAATTCTAGAACTGTTATGTTTTTACTGATGATTTTACTTATTATTTTGTTATTTATAAACGAATCTGATATGATAGGCAAATATCAATTTAGTTAGAATGAAAAAGCAAGGAGGGAATTATATGAACAAGATAGTAGTGGTATACAAATCAAAATATGGTAGCACAAAAAAATATGCAGAGTGGATTGCTAAGGAATTAGAGGCTGATTTATTTGAATCCTCAGAGATAAAAGGCGAAAAGTTATCTGAATATGATTCAATAATATTTGGTGGTGGACTTTATGCCAGTGGTATTAATGGTATAGGAATTATTACAAAGAATTTTCAGGATTTAAAATCAAAAAACCTTATTATCTTTACTGTAGGGCTTGCTGCAACAGATGATAAAGACATTTTCAAACCAATTATTGAAAAGAATCTTACAGAAGAAATGCGTAAGGAAGTGAAAATTTTTCATTTGCGTGGGGGAATTGATTATAGCAAATTAAATTTTTTGCATAAATCCATGATGGCAATGCTTAAGAGAATGGTAGCTAATAAAAAGCCAGAGGAATTGTCAACAGAAGATAAAATGATGTTAGAAACATATGGTGAGAAGGTTGATTTCACCAATATAGAAGCCATAGAGCCATTAGTATCATATGTCAAAGAAATTAATTAGGGGGAAAAGATGAAAACATTATTTCTAACAGGTGGCAATAATGGAATTGGATATTATATGGTTAAGGAATGGCTACAGAATGGGAATTATGCAGCTGTACTTGACATGAGTTGTGGTAATATTAACAGGTTAAAAGAA
The DNA here is from genome assembly GCF_902479755.1 of uncultured Tissierella sp. NCBI lineage: Bacteria > Bacillati > Bacillota > Tissierellia > Tissierellales > Tissierellaceae > Tissierella > uncultured Tissierella sp. The sequence goes on from NZ_CABSQO010000007.1 coordinate 21,381, forward strand.
ATCTATCCAGAATCTCTCCTAACTTTTGAGTCTGATGTATGTAATAAAGATTCAGTAAAGATTGCAGTTAATGATACAAATGCTAAATTTGGTAGTATAGATTATGCTGTGCATAATGCTTGTTTATGTTTATTTAAGAGCTTTGAAGAACATAGTAAGGAAGATTTTAGTAAAGTAATCGATGTAAATTTTTATGGAGCCATAAATCTAACAGAAGCTGTAATCCCTATCATGAAAAGCCAAAGACGAGGTAAAATCTGTTTTACAAGCTCAGGTGTAGGCATCACTGGATTTATAGACATAAGCTCATATGCATCTAGTAAGGGAGCAATAGAAGCTTTTGCTAAATGCATGAATATTGAATATGAAGATAGTGGTGTGACATTTCATATAATGCATCCTCCTTTGACTGATACAGAATCATCTTCACCACTTCCAATCCCAAAAGAATTTAAATCATCCCCTGAGAAAGTAGGAAAAAGGGTTTGTTAAAAACATAGACGGCAAGAAATTCATCATTACTCCTTCATTTGGTGATAAAATATCAGTGAGACTTAGTTATGCTTTTTCATTGCCAATGGGAAGAATGCTTGTGAAAATGACGAAGAAAGCAAAAACAGATTTAAAGTAAAAATTAGGTAATATTTTATACTAAGAAATCAAGAGAAAAGAGGTGCATTAATGACAAAATTAATTTTTGTTAGGCATGGAGAGCCAGATTATTCAAAGGTAAGTGAACGGAAATATATAGGACATGGAAGAGATTTAGCAGAATTAACTCCACTTGGAAAAGAACAAGCTAGAAAAGCAGCTAGAGATAGATTATTAGATGGTTCAGAATTGATAGTTTCTTCTCCATATACAAGAGCTTTACAAACAGCAGCAATTATTTCTAAAGAACGAAACTTAGACATTGAGATAGAGCTAGATTTACATGAATGGCTGCCGGATTTAACATTTACATTTGACTCAGATGAATTTGCAATAAATGCCAGTAGAAAGTGTGCAGTTCATAAAGGGATATGTCCTGAGAATATAGAAAAGAAGTGGGAGAATCTAGAGAACTTGTTTATTAGAGCTAACGATAGTCTAAAGAAATATTTAGAGTATAATAAAATCATTGTTATAAGTCATGGTATGCTAATGAGACAGTTTAAATTTGAAAGACAGGTACCCTATTGTGGAATTATTGAAGTAGAATATGATGAAAATTTTCAATGGTGTGGTTTTATAGAGGAAGATTAATAGATTAGTATAAAATGATGATATGAAAGGAAGTGGTTATCTGAATGTATTAAAGCATATTTATGAAGAATTGTCCTTACTAGGACTATTCCATGATAAAATAAATGATTTAGAAGAGATTAGAGATAAAAATGGGATTTATCTTTATAGGATGAAATATAACGGTAAACATTTAGTAATTAAGTATTTTGAAAAAGACGAATTTAGAAGGGAAATTGAGTATTATAAAATATTAAAAAACCTAAATATACCTACAATAGAAGTAGTAGGATATACAGAAAACACTTTGCTATTAGAGGATTTAGATAGGAGTTTATATTATCGGTTAGGGATTGAATCTGATCTTTCAGATATAGAGGTAGCAAAAGCTCTTGCATTATGGTATAAAAAGTTGCATCATAAGGGAGCAAAGTTCTTAAAAAATAATGATAGAAGATTCTATAAGGAAACAGATTATATCACAAAAGAAAATATAGAATTGGTCATGAATAAGACAAATACTAAGGATAATAAAGTATGGAAACTTTTAATGGATAATTTAGATTTAATGTTTTTAAAAATCAAAGAATTTGAAGAAACCTTTACCTATAATGATTTTTATTGGACTAATCTAGTGGTTAGTAAGGACAAAAAAGAAGCCTTTATGTTTGATTACAACATGCTTGGTATAGGATTTAGATATAATGATGTAAGAAATGTTTGTTCTTCTTTATCAGATGAAGCTAGTAAGATATTTATAAAAGAATATGGCAGAATAAATCAAGAAGAGAAAGATATAGATGATGTTATTTCAACTTTAGTTAGTTTAGCACAAGCTTGTGAAAGAGATATATTTCCAAAGTGGGCACAGGAAGCACTGGATAAGGTCAATAATGGGAAGCTGTATAATGAAATTTTAAAAATACTTTAATATATAGGAGGGAGAAAAGTTTAGGGTTAAAAGATATGATTATTTGAGGAGGTAATTAAATGAAAAAAATAAGAATAGTTATTATTTTATGTATTATTACTATGGTGTGCAGTCCTATAAATCAAGTTTATGGTAATTCACAATTTGTAAGTAAAAATCAAATATTTTATGATATAAAAGGGAAACAAGAAAATAATAGTGAATTTGATAATGGCTCAAAGATAGAAAAGATAATAGTATCTGAGGAAAGTATAAATAATCTAGTTTTATTAGGAAAAGTATGGGGATATTTAAAATATTATCATCCTAATGTTGCAGAGGGAAAATATAATTGGGACTATGAATTATTTAGGATTCTGCCTAAGGTTATAGATGCAGATAAATCCACTAGGGATAAAAGCTTATATGATTGGATAGAGAGCCAAGGGGATTTTAAAATTAGAGATAGAGTCAAGCCAGTAGCAGAAGAGATCAAAGTAGCTGCAAATTTAGACTGGATAACAAACTCAAATTTATCAAATAATCTTGTCATACAGCTTACTAATATTAAAAATGCAGAAAGAAAAGGAATTAATCGTTATGTTAGTTTAGACTGGGGAGCTGGGAATCCAAATTTTCAAAATGAAAGGTCATATGAGGCAATGAAATACCCTGATGTTGGTTATCGATTGCTATCTTTATATAGGTATTGGAATATAATTGAATATTATTTTCCATACAAATATTTAATAGATGAAAATTGGGATGATGTTTTAAGGGAATTTATTCCTAAATTTATTAATTCTTCAAATGAATTAGAATATAATCTTACTGTTTTAGAGTTAATAGAAAGAGTTCATGATACACACGCAGATATCTTTGGTAATCCTACATTACAAAATTATTTTGGGGAAAATCTTGCACCAGTGAAAATAAATTTTATAGAAGGCAGACCAGTAGTTGTAGGATATTACAATGAGGCTCTAGGGAAAAAATCTGGATTTGAATTAGGAGATATAATTACTGGAATTAATAATAGAACTATTGAAAATATAGTTGAGGATAATTTGAAATATTACCCTGCATCTAATTATCCTACAAAGTTAAGAAATATGAGCAGTGATTTATTTATGACTAATGATGACTTTTTAAATGTTGAATTTATCCGTGGAGATAAAAAACAATCATCTAAACTTCAATGTTATCCTATAGATGAAATTTTTGACAATAAGCCTAAATTGAATAAAGATTATTTTAAACTTATAAATTCTAATATTGGCTATATTTATCCCGGAGCCATAAAAAATGAATATATACCAGAGGTAATGTCTAAAGTAAAAGAGACAAAGGGATTGATAATCGATTTAAGATGTTATCCATCAGACTTTATTGTATTTACTTTAGGTAGTTATTTAATGCCTAAAAGCAGTGAATTTGTAAAATTTACTCAGGGTAATATATATGAGCCTGGTGTATTTCATATGAAGCAGCCTTTGAAAGTAGGGAAGAATAATCCAAACTATTATAAAGGAAAGGTAGTTATAATAGTAAATGAAACTACTCAGAGTAATGCTGAATATACTGCAATGGCATTTAGAGCAGCACCTAACGCAACAGTTATTGGCAGTACTACAGCTGGAGCAGATGGTAATGTATCAGAGATTTATCTTCCAGGAGGGATTTATACAATGATAAGCGGAATAGGAATATATTATCCTGATGGTGGTGAAACACAGCGAATAGGTATAGTCCCCGATATAGAAATACATCCAACTATTGAAGGAATAAAAGAAGGTAGAGATGAACTATTAGAAAAGGCAATTGAAATCATAAATGGGGAATAAAAAACAAAAAAACTATTTTAAAGGGGAATAAATATGCGACTAAAAGAAATAGAACAATATATATTAGAGTTATTTACTACTAAAGACAATGAGTATTTCTATGAAGAAAGTGGAATTACTGTAAGAGGCACAGAGGATGTAAAAAGAATTGGATATTGTACAAATTTAACACTTGATACCATAGAAGAAGCAAGAAGAAATAATGTTGACTTAATGATAACACATCATGATGCTTGGGAGTTCATATATGGACTCAAAGAAACTTGTAAAGAAAAACTCTTGGAATATAATATCTCACATTATTTTAATCATCTTCCATTAGATGACTGTGATTTTGGAACTAACAATTCTTTAATTGAGAAATTAGGATTACAAATAGTTGAAAGAACCCATGAAGCAGACGGATTCTTTTGTGGACGAATAGCAGAATTTAAAGAAGAGGTTATATTCGAAGAATTAGTTAAAAAACTAGAGAATATATTAGAAGAGCCGGTACAGTCATGGAAGTTTAAGGATAGAAGAATAAAAAGAATTGGTTTAGTCTGTGGAGGTGGAGGTTCTACTACAGCTGTTAGAGAAGCAGTTAAGCGAAATTGTGATGTTTATATAACAGGTGAAAAGGTGCTATATACTATTGAATATGCAAAGCTTGCAGGTATCAATTTAATAGTAGGAAGTCATACTTTTACGGAAGTATTTGGAGTTGAAAGTCTGGCTATGAAAATAAAAGATAAGTATAAGGATATAGAGATAGTTAGATTAAAGGAAGAACATCTAGAAGCAGTCAGAAATTCGATATAGATACCTAAATTAAATATAAGAATTTAGGCGATATGAACTAGAGTTAAAACAATTTAATGTATCTGATGAAGTATTCATGGTGTGTGAATTGATAGATGGTAAACTAGATAGAATCAAGGGAGGGTTAAGGTATCCAGATACATTTTTTAAAATATAGATAAGACAATATATACATCAAAAATAAGGGGGCTTTTACATGGAAAAATTATTTGAAATAGCAGCTAGATTAGATGAAATGCAGACAAATTTAAGTAAGCTATCATGGGTTCAATATACATCAGGATATGATTTTGGAATAGAGAAAGCTTATAAAGAAATAAATGATTTTTTAGAGGACAAAAATAACTATGAGCTAGTATCAGAGTATATGAAAAGAGATCTAGATCCGGTGAATAGAAGAAGAGTAGAAATATTTTATAATACCATTAGATCATACCATCTAAGTGACGAGCTAAATGAATTAAATGAAAAGATTCAAAAGAAGACCAATGAACTTTCTATGATACTTAATACTTTTAGATTTAAATTAGATGGAAAAGAAGTTTCCAGTGTTGAGTTAACTCAAATACTATCTAATGAAGACAATAGAGAACTTAGGAAGAAGGCATATTTTGCAAGAAATCAAATCAATCAACCTTTGGTAGAGGGCGGATTTATAGATTTAATTAATATGAGGAAAGAATATGCTACTCTTTATGGAGATAAAGATTTTGTAGAATATAGTTTAAAGCAAAATGAATTAAGTCCAACTATATTTAACAATTGGGAAAATGAACTAAAGCCTTATATCGATAAATTAAATAGTAAAAGGCAAGAATATGCAAGGAAGTTTTTAAATGGTGATGAAATGATGCCATGGGATGAAGATTATATAATGGCTAAGATAGCTCCTATTCAAAATAGAACAGTAGATATGTCTAACTACTATGAGACATTAAGAAAATTCTTCCTAAACTTTGGATTAGATTTAGATAAGTTTAATATTACTTATGATATTTTCTCAAGAAAGAACAAATCTGAATGGGGATATAATTTTCCTATAAAGGATGGTGTAGATTCTAGAATCCTTGCAAATGTGAAGAATAAATACCATGAATATAAGGTATTGCTTCATGAAACTGGACATGGAATACATTCCTTTCTGCTTAAACCAGAAGAGATATTATTAAATCAAGGAGTAAGTGGAATTATTGCAGAGGGTATAGCTAATTTATTTGGAGGCTTCTTATATGATGAAATGTTTTATAGAAATTTCTTTGATAAATCTGTAGAATTACAACTTAAGGAACTGGCTGAATATAATAAGCTAAATTATTTAAGATTTATAGGGAGTATATTCTTTGACCATGAATTATATAGAAATGAAATTAATTCATTACAAGATATAGAAAACTTATATTTTAAAGTATTTGAAGATTTATTCGGAGATAAACCATTTGATGATGCACCGCCATTTGCTTATAGAATCCATTATACAACTCATCCAATATATATGCATAACTACTTCATGGGAGATGTGACCTGCGAGATGATTAGAAAGGTTTTCTGTAAAAAATACGGCGTAAATAGTGTAACGGAGAAACCAAAGGAATTTGGAGACTTTTTAATCAATAAAGTAATTGATCCATCAGGATTATATAAGTATGAAGAATTATTTGCAAGAATAAGTGGAGAAGGGTTTTCTCTGAAATGGTATTTGGAATAAATCAAAGCGAAATTAAGATTATATAGGAGTGTTACTATGGAGTATAATGGGGGAGCAGGAAAAAGAAAAGCTATTGCGTATTGGAATAAATTCAGCAAACTAAAAAAAGTAAGTATAATCAGCATTGGATTATTTATATTAGGTAATATAAGTATATTTTTAGGATTGGCAAAAGGGGCTGACATTGGCTTAAGTCTTTCAAGACCATATGGGGCAACTTCTTGGGAGACTTCAAGGGAACTAATCTATGCTTGTACCTATGGTATTGTCAGCTTGGGGATTTCATTAATAATTGTATCAATAGTATTTATTACAATAGTTTTAATAAACTGGTTAAAGAGCGAATAGATGAGGGAATACTATGAAAAGATCAATTAAAGGCAGTAACAGAACTACTCAAATCATGATTATAGCATTAATTATACTTGAACAGGTCATAAAGATAATAGTCAAAGGTTACTATGGTGTAAAAATTCCAATAATAGAAAATATATTATACTTTGCACCTGTTTTAAATGACAACTATTCATATATAAATTCATTATTTAATCTTGGGTGGAATAGGTATTTTCATATAACTATAGTAGTATTTGTGTTGATTTTTAGCTACTATGCCTTTAAATATTTAGAAGTTAAGACTATAAATAATCCAATGATAAAAATATCAAAAATATTTTTATTCTCAGGAGCTATATCTTCCTTAATAGATAAAATTTTTTGGAATGGGAGTTTAGACTATATATTATTAAAAGGATTTTTCGTTTTTGACTTAAAGGATTGTTATTTAACTGTTTTTGAAGTGTTAGTAATTATGCTAGCAATAAAAAATTGGAAGAAAATTTCCAAGATAAATGAGATAGAGTTGTTAAAGGATTATATTGGATTTATCAAAAAGGATTTTCTATCAAGAGGAGAGTAGTTAAAAATTTTATTAATTATATTAAAAATTTACTGCCTGACTATGATTCAATAGTTAGGCAGTAATCCTTTGAATTTGTATATGATTAAGATTTGGTATTAAGGTCTATTTCTATAGGACCACCTATTTCTATACTATTAGTTTTTACAATAGAATCATAAACTAATATTTCTACACCATTTTCACTAGCAAGCTTAACAGCCTCAGAAAATTTACTGTCCATTTGCCAATTTAGTCTAAATATAGTGGGACCTTTCATCTGAATTAGAAAGAGAATTATTCCTCTATATCCTTGTTTTATTGCTTCAATCATCCCTAAGGCATGTTTAGTTCCTCTTTCCGTGGGTGCATCTGGAAACATGGAAATATAGTTGTTTTCTAAAGTCGCACCTTTTACCTCAATAAAGCCCTTTTGATCTTTAGATTCAAAATATATATCATATCTAGAATTTCCAAAGGTGACTTCTCTTTTTAAACTTATTAGACTTTCAAATCCGTTAATCTTATTTTCCTTAAGTGCTTGGAAGATTACAGAATTAGGAACTTGAGAATCTATATTTACTAGCATGTTTTCCTTCCAAACAGATATAAGAGAATATTTTGTCTTTCTATTAGGATTATGAGTACAGTCTTCTAATATTACCTTAGCTCCTGGTAAAAGTAACTCTTTACATCTTCCAGTATTTTTTACATGGACTGTTTCTTCTTTTCCATTTATTAGTACTTGTGCTATAAATCTATTAGGTCTTTTTAGAAAGACTCCTTCTATAATTTTTTTATATTTCATATGTTCTCCTCTTTATCTTTAAAATTCATTTATTATTTATTGTATCATTAAGGACAATATATATCAATTTTCCCAATAACAAGGAAATTTATTAAGAGTGAAGGCAACTTCTGTTCCCATAGTTAATATAATATCTATAACTATTATATTAGGGGTGAGGGAAATGAAATATATGTATATCGTAGATTATGAAGATGGATCTACACTTAAGGAAAAGGTTAATGAATGGATAAATGAAAATGAAGAAAATATACTAGAAATTATAGATATAGAATATAACCAAGAAGGAAATTTATACTTTGCAATAGTTTCATATTTAGAAAGAGGAAAGGAATAATTAAAAAAATATTGCTGGATAAAAGAAGGAATTTAGCAAAAAATGTAGAATAAAGTAATATATAATTTATGATAAAGGAGACTATAATGGAAAGATTTACACAAAACAGAAATTTTATGAAGTCTGGTTTTGCAGAAGATATATTCTCTGACCAGGAAAAAGAATTACCTCAACCACCACTACAAAAACCTTATGAGGATGGTTTCAAGGTATTCGAGTTACCTAGTATAAATAAAGATATAGTATTAAAGCAAGATGTACATAAGTGTATATCAGATAGGAAGACTCATCGTGAATACATCAAAAAAGCTTTAACAGTAGATGAACTATCATATCTTTTATGGGCAACTCAAAGAGTAAAAGAAATCAGGGGAGATAATTATGCCACAGTCAGGCCTGTTCCATCAGCTGGGGCAAGACATCCTTTTGAAACTTATTTAGCTGTTCAAAATGTAGAAGGGCTTAGAAAGGGCGTCTATAGGTATCTTGCACTGGAGCATAAGCTTTTATTTTTATATGAAAGGGAAGAAATAGCAGAGAAAATAACATCTGGAACTTTAGGACAAAAATTTGCTGGAACTGCAGCAGTTAATTTTATCTGGAGCTGCTTGCCTTATAGAGGGGAATGGAGATATGATAAACTTGCTCATAAGGTTATGCTTATAGATGCTGGCCATGTATGTCAGGCGTTATATATTGCCTGTGAGGCACTTGGATTAGGTACTTGTGCTATAGCTGCATATGATCAAGACTTTATGGATGAAATGATAAAAGTAGATGGAGAAGATGAGTTTGTAGTATATATGGCTCCAGTAGGTAGAATTTAGTGATAATATTATATCCCCCAGAGAATATCTGGGGGATAGTATTAAATTATTCAAGATTTATATATTAAATTGGGAAAATAAGTGATAAATACAATTTTTATAGAGAGATAATATTCTGCAATAATAGGAATTGTCCTTATTATTATGAATAATGGCAAACTTTAGAAAAAAGTCTTGCATTTAGTGATATCCATATGTTATTATAAGACAATTTACTTTTTAAAATCTAAATTTTATGAAGTAAAAAGGTATTAAATTTAATTAGATAGTATGAATAGGAGATGAGGAATATGGATTATGTTAAAGCTTATTATGATGAAAATTCTACTTTGGAGTGGGATAGACTTGATAATCCTTACTCAAGAATTGAATTTACTACTACAACTCATTTAATAGATAAATATTTTAAGAATATAAGTAATGTTATTGATATAGGTTCTGGACCAGGGAGATATTCTATAGAGCTTATAAAAAGAGGTTTTGATGTTTCACTACTGGATTTATCACAAAACTTACTTGATATAGCCAAAAAAAATATAGAAAATATATCTAATAAAAAATATGACTATTTCTGTAAATCTGCACTTGAACTTGATTTTATAGAAGATGATGCATTTGAATATGCTTTAGTTTTAGGCCCTTTATATCATCTTCACAATGAAGAGGACAGGCTCAAGGTAATAAATGATACATATAGAATTTTAAAGCCTGGTGGTAGAGCTATAATAGCTTATATAAATACTTGGGGAGCACTAAAGGCAGCAGTTTATGAATTCCCAGATGTTTTTGAGGATATAGGCCATTTTGATAGATATCTAAATGGGAATATAAAGTTTAGTAAGGAAGAAAGTTTTACAGAAACCTTTTTTACTACAGCTGAACATGCAATCGTAGAAGTGTCAAAGAGTAAACTTAAGATAATATCTACAGCAGGAGCTGAAAGCTTTTTATCTGGATTAATAATGGATGTAAAGGATTTATATAAAAGAGACATTAACTTATACAATAAATTCATAAAAAAGGCAGCTGAATATAGCGAAGAAGAGCAATATAGAAATACTACAGAACATTTCTTAATTGTTGTAGAGAAATAATCTATGAAATTAAAATTAATTAAGCTTTTAAAGGACAACAAAAGAATTTCTATATTAGGAGAGGTGATATTTAATGACAAATAAGAAAATAAGAGATTATGGAATTAATATAGGTAATTTCACAACAGGAAGTAATAATTCTATTACTGATGTAAAGGGAGTAAAAGTAGGACATACAACTTTAGATGATGGAGTTATAAAGACTGGAGTAACTGCAATATTGCCACATGAAGGCAATATTTTTAAAGATAAGTTAATAGCAGCCTGTCATGTGATAAATGGATTTGGTAAATCTACTGGTCTTATTCAGATAGAAGAATTAGGTACTATAGAAACACCTATTATTCTTACCAATACACTTAGTGTTGGTATCGCTCATGAAACTCTAGTAAGGTATATTCTAGCTCAGAATGATGATATTGGCAGTACAACTGGTACTGTAAATCCAGTTATTTGTGAGTGTAATGATGGAGTGATAAATGATATTAGAGGCCTTCATGTGAAACAGGAACATATATATGAAGCTATAGAAAAATGTAATATTGAATTTGCTGAAGGAAATATCGGAGCTGGCACAGGTATGGTATGTTATGGATTAAAAGGTGGGATTGGTTCATCCTCTAGAATTGTTGAACTAGAAAATACTCAATATACAATAGGGGTGCTAGTCTTGAGTAATTTTGGCTCCTTGGAAGACTTTGTTTTAAATGGAGACCATATAGGTCCTAAACTAGTTGAAAAGACTAAAGAGATAGATACGACAGAAGATAAGGGATCTATAATTATAATATTAGCCACAGATATCCCTCTTTCATCCAGACAACTTAAGAGAATAATAAAAAGAGTTTATCCTGGAATATCTAGAACTGGAAGCTATACAGGTAATGGAAGTGGTGAAGTGGTTATAGGATTTTCAACAGCTAATATAATCAAGCATTATGAAGAGAATGATGTAATTGATATTAGAGTAATTAATGAAAACAAGATAAACAAAATTTTCAAAGCAACAGTTGAGGCCACTGAAGAGGCTATACTAAACTCATTAATATGCTCTACTAGTTCCATTGACAGAGATGGGAAACAAGTGTATTCCTTAAAAGATTTAATATAAGAAATTTCTCTAAAAGTACTATGTAAGATAGTTTTTTGAAACTCATGTAGGTTAAATTTTCTTTAAAAATGAAAAATAAGTGAGAACTTCCATATGGTATATAAAAAATATAACCTATGTTAGATTTAAAATAAAAGATAGATTAGGAATAAGGATATAGTACACTCTAAAGTTATTGCGGAATGGGGGAAGGGAATTGAACCAAGAGGAAAGAATGTATGTTGTTGGAAATCAGAAGATAACAATAGAAGAAGAGATAATTGGAAAAAGAATTCTAGATATTGGCGGCGGTGGAGAAGGTATAATGGGTTTATGTTATGGAGATAGGGTAATTGCCATCGATCCAAGGAAAGATGAATTAGAAGAAGCACCAGATGGACCATTAAAAATAGTTATGGATGCAAGAGAATTATCTTTTCTAAAAAATTCATTCGATGCTGTAACGTCATTTTTTACATTGATGTATATTAATAAAGATGATCATGAAAAGGTATTTAAAGAAATATATAGAGTATTAAAGGATAATGGAGAATTTATTTTATGGGATGCCATAATACCAGAATATGATGGCAGTATAAAAGATATTTTCGTAATCCAGCTTGAAATAGATACCCCCATTAAAATAATTAAGACTGGCTATGGGATTTCAAGAAAGGATAAAGATCAAGATGTTGAATATTTCATCAGTATTGGAGAAAACCTTGGCTTTGAAGCAATAAAAGTACAATCTCAAGATAAAGTATTTAAAATAATATTTAGAAAATAGAAAGATGATAGGTGAAAGATTAATAAAAGATAAGAGGTGAAAAAACTATGAAAAGAATTGGTGTTATAGGTGCTATGGCTTTGGAAATTGAGTTGTTAAAAAACAATATAAACATTAATACAAGTAAAAATATTGCTGGATTTGATTTTTTCTTAGGTGATATAGATAATAAAGATGTAATCATAACTCGCTGCGGAGAAGGTAAAGTAAATGCAGCCTCATGTACACAGATTTTAATCGATAGATTTGGTGTAGATAGTATTATAAATACCGGGATTGCTGGTGGATTACATGAGTCAGTTAAAATCTGTGATGTAGTAATATCTAGTAATGTGACACATCACGATGTAAGAAAGGCCCAGATGGAAAATTGTTTTCCTTATAGGGAGTGTTTTCAAGCTGATGAAAGGTTAATTGAATCTGCTGTCAAAGCATGTGAATCACATCATAGTGAAGACTGGAATTATCATGTTGGAAGAATAGTAAGTGGAGAAAGCTTTATTCAAGATAGTAAAATAAAGAAAAATCTACTTAGAGACTATTCACCACATTGTGTTGAAATGGAAGGCTCTGCAATAGGACATGTTGCTTATATAAATAAGATACCTTTTGTGGTCATCAGAAGTATATCAGATAACGCTGATGATGAGGCTACAATTAGTTATAATGCCTTTGAAACTATTGCAGCTAATAAATCAGCAGAGATAGTTTTAAGTATGATACAAATGTTGTAGGCAAGAAATATTTCTAAGTATAAAAATTGGAGTGAAATATAATGGTACAATTAAAGCTGAAAAATGGACAGAATTTAATTATTAGGACAGCAAAGAAGGAAGACGCCTTGAACCTAATAAATTACATAAATAAAATAGGTGGAGAATCAGATTTTCTTACATTTGGTGACAATGAATTTGATATATCCATTGAGAAAGAAGAAGTTATACTTGAAAGTTATATAGATGGAGAAAATAAGATATACCTTATAGCTGAAATTGAAAATAAAATAGTCGGAAGTTTAAATTATAGTGGAGGTATTCGGCAAAGGACTAAGCATACGGGAGAATTTGGAATTAGTGTTGCTAAAAAATACTGGGGACTAGGAATAGGAAAAGAGTTAATTAGATATATGATAGATTGGGCTAAAAAAGGTAATGTAGTGAGAAAAATTAATTTAAGAGTAAGAGAAGATAATGAAACAGCTATAAATCTATATACAAAATTAGGCTTTAAAAAAGAAGGGATTATATCTAGGGATTTCCATGTCGGCGGTAAGTACTATAGCTCTATATTTATGGGATTGGAAATTGATTAGATATTATGATCTTTAGCGTTAGTGATTTACTTTATATATAAATTTAAAATAAATTGTAAAGGAAGGATTAGGATGAAGCTTAAATTCGGTAATTGCTCGGTGCAGTTTATAATATCTGATAGCAGATTGTATCGAGCAGATTAATTAGTTATCAGTAAACTGCACTTTTTAGAAAACGTTTAATATATTTTAAAAGGAGTGTAGTTTTATGAATTTAGAAAAATTAAAAGAAACTTGGAGATATGAAGAACAATATTCATTTAAAGGTTGGGATTTCTCTCATATAAATAATCGTATGGAAGAAGAAACACTACCATGGGACTATAAAAAAATAGTTGAGTCATATGTTAATGAAGAAAAAATATTACTTGATATGGGAACTGGTGGAGGGGAATTTCTTTTATCTTTAAACCCAACAGAAGGAAAAACTTATGCAACAGAAAGTTATTTTCCTAATATAGAACTTTGCAAAGAAATATTAACTCCTCATGGGATTGAGGTAAGACCAGTTTATGATGACGGCAATTTGCCATTTGAGGATGATTACTTTGATATTGTAATAAATAGACATGAATCTTTTTGTCTATCAGAGGTTAATCGTATTTTAAAACCAGATGGAATTTTTATTACTCAGCAGGTCGGAGGTATGAATAATAGAGAGATATCAAAGTTTTTACTAGGAGAGTATCCTAATACAACTGATATTGAATTGAATCTTGATAAAATCTTGATGGAAGCAAAAAATACTGGAATGAAAATTATTGATGCAGGAGAATATTTTCCAAAAACATATTTTCACGATATAGGAGCATTTGTATTTTACGCAAGAATAATTGAATGGGAATTTCCAGGTTTTTCAGTAGAAAGATGTTTTGATAAACTTATTGAGTTACAAGCTAAGCTAGAAAAACGAGGATATATAGAAATATTAGAACATAGGTATTTTTTAATAGCGGAAAAACAATGACTTAGGAAAATTAACATGACTTTCAAAGGCTTAGCTAGATAAGGCTAAGTCTTTGAAGTACTTAGATAGATATAATTCAATATTATAATGATGAATTTAGTAGTAGCAAGCAATGGAGTAAGTTATTGATATAATATTCAGATTTTAAAATGGGGGGAAAATGATGAAGGATAAGAGAATAGATATAGGAGTTAAAGCATTAATTTTTAATGAAGATAAATTTTTAGTGATGCATAATAAAGGAGTAGAAGAGGATCTATGGGAATTACCAGGGGGACGTATGGAATTTGGTGAAACAGCAGAAGAAACTTTAAAACGAGAAATGCTAGAAGAAACCGGATTAGCAGTTAAGCCAATAAAGTTACTAGACACATGGAGCTTAATTAGAGAAGACTATCAAATTGCAGGCATCATTTACTTATGTCAATTTGAAGAAGGAGAAGTGAGATTATCAGATGAACATGATGCATTTAAATGGATTAGTACAGATGAGGAATCACTGCAAATGATGTATGATGATTTTAAAATAAGAATGTTAAATTGGAATTGGGATGAAATTAGAGGGGGAAATTATGTATATAGAGTTAGATAAGGATGAGTATCAAATTGTAAGAAAATATTTTAATTTTAATTTTCAGATTCCTGCTGTAGCAGTTATCAATAAAGATTTTCCAGGAAAGATTTATGTAGATAATAAAGAAAATCCTAAAGGGATAATTGTGTGGGCTATATCAAGATGGGCTTATGCGTATTTTGAACTAGAAAATTTAAAAAGGAATAGGAAATTTTTTAAAGAACTTATGATAAAAGAAATAGCACCTATTATAGATAGCTTAAAAGAGCAGTATTTTGAAGTGTATTCCCTGAATGATGATTATGATAAAATATTAGAAGAAGAAATAGAAGGATTTTGCCTATATAATAAACACTATGAAAATACATTTATCTTAAATGAAGAAAAATTTAATAGATTAGACCTGAAAAATATTGATGGAGATGTACTGGAAAAGAGTTTTCCAATTATACCAGAAGAATATAAGAATCATTTTAAAATAACTGGGATGAATAAAGAAACAGAGGGTATGATTTTCATAGTTGAAGGGAAAACAGTATCTCAGTGTGTAAATAACGGATTTGAATATGATAGCAAATATTTTATAGACCTTGATACTTTTAATGAAAAAAAAAGAAAAAAAGGTTATGCATCAATAGTAGCATATGAACTAATAAAAAAACAAAAAAATAAAGGCATGAAACCACTCTGGGAAACTAGGGAAGACAATATACCGTCTTTACGGGTAGCAGAAAAACTTGGATTTGAAAAATTAGAGAGATATCCTGTGTATATATGGAAGAAAGTAATTAAGAAGTAAAGAAATTTGCCTAATGTTATGCTAGGTAAAAATAATAAATGCTTGGGAGATATAATATGGTGAAGTTTACTTTAGCTAAAGAAGAAGATATTAATAAAATCAGTAATTTTATAGCAAAATTGAATAGAAAAGAAGAAAGTCATATTGCTTATTGTGGCGATGATAGTGAAGAAATAGAGAATTCATTAAAAGAAGATATAACAGATATTCAGTTTGATAAAAGTTTTGTAATCGCTACAGAAGAAAATGAAATAGTTGGTGTATTAGGATTTGATGCAGATATGGAAAGAAATAATGCTGAAATCTGGGGACCTTTTATCGAGAAGGGGAAATGGAGCATTGCAACTGATATGTGGGACAAGATGTTACAATTGATTCCCAAAGGAATAGTAACGACTAGTATGTTTGTCAATAATAAAAATTATAATTGCCTAGGGTTAGCAGATATCCTTGGTTTTAGTAAAAATAGTGAAGAAATCATATTGGAATTTAAAAAGAGTGATTTAAATAATTTAGATGAAGTATGTTTGATAGAATTGGCTGTAGAGGATTTTGAAGCTATGAAAGAGCTTCATGATAAAACTTTTCCCAATACCTATTATAGTGGAGAAGAAATAATATCACGATTAAATAATCATAGAAAAGTATTTGTCTGTAAAGAAGCTAAGGAATTAACTGGATATATTTATGTTGAGGCTGAGCCTGAATTTGGCGAAGGAAATATTGAATTTTTTGCAGTGAATGAATCACAAAGAGGTAAAGGAATAGGATGTTATTTATTAACCATGGCATTAAGATGGCTATTTTCATTTAATTCTATAGATTCGATTAGTCTTTGCGTTAATTCAAAAAATGAAAAGGCAATTAATCTATATAAAATGGCAGGTTTTAAAGAAAAACACCAGTTAAGTTACTTCATAAAGAGGGAATAGGAGGAGCTACATGAAATTAGTTTTAATATTTGGACCACAAGCAGTTGGAAAAATGACAGTTGGACAGGAACTTGAAAAAATAACTGGACTAAAACTTTTTCATAATCATATGACAATTGAATTGGTATCCCATTTTTTTAGCTATGGTTCAAAAGAAGGAAAAAGATTAGTCAGTTTATTTCGCCAAGAAATATTTGAAGAAGTAGCAAAGAGTGATTTGGAAGGATTAATATTTACCTATGTATGGGCATTTGATATGCAAGAGGATTGGGATTATATAGATAAGGTATGTAATATTTTTGAATCTAGAGGTGGCGAAGTATACTTTGTAGAGCTAGATGCAGAGTTAGAGGAAAGATTAGAGCGGAATAGAAGTCCTCTTAGATTAGAACATAAACCAACTAAGAGAGATATAGAGTTTTCAGAAAGAGATTTAATAAGCACAATGGAGAAACATAGGCTGAATTCAATAGAGGATGAAATTAAAAAGGAAAATTATATTAGAATAAATAATACAGAGTTAAGTCCATTAGAAGTAGCCCAAATGATTAAAAACAGGTTTGAATTATAAATGCACTGAGTATAAATATAGTTAAGATTATAACTTAGCAGAAAGAATGGAGGGACATAATTGAAAATATATATAACTAGACACGGTGAAACCAAATGGAATAAAGAAGGAAGAATGCAGGGATGGCAGAATTCTGACTTAATCGAAAATGGTGTTGAAGGTGCGAAAAAACTTGGATATAGATTAAGAGATATTGATTTTGATTGTATATATTGCAGTCCTTTAGGTAGGGCTGTAGCTACAGCAGAGCATATTAGACAAGATAAAGATACAGAAATAATTTTAGTTGATTCTCTTAGGGAGATGGGATTTGGAAAATGGGAGGGAATGGGGCATGATACTATAAAGGAATTGTATCCGACAGAACATTTTAATTTTTGGAACAGACCTCATTTATATAGTCCAATTGAAGGAGAAAGTTTTGAGGAGTTATTTGAAAGAGTGAAAGGTGTATTAAATCAGATAATTAGCAATTCATCATTAGAGAATGTTTTAATAGTATCTCATGCAGTTGTTATTAAGGCAATTTATGCTATTATAAAAAAATATCCTTTAGAAGAGCTATGGACTCCTCCTTTTTTACAAGGTACTTCACTTACTATAGTTGAAGTGGAAGAGAACGAAATCAATATCATATTGGAAGCTGATACTTCCCATCTAGAGTAATGGGAGAATGGAGGGATAATTAATGTTTAGGCATGTAATTGATGATAATATTGAATTAAGATTAGTTGACAGGGATCATTCAGAGGATATGTTTAAATCAATCGATTCAAGTAGAGAACATTTGAGAAAATATTTACCATGGGTTGATATTACTAAATCTTCAGATGATACGAAAGCATTTATAGAAAGCAGTAAAAAGCAATATGCTGCAAATAATGGTTTTAATGCTGGTATATGGTATAAGGGACAGTTTGCAGGTGTTATAGGATATCACGATATAAATCATAGTAAAAAAGAAGTGAGTATAGGCTATTGGTTAGATGAAAGATATATAGGTAAAGGAATAATGACAAAAGCATGTAGAGAATTTGTTGATTATGCATTCAATACCTTGGAATTAAATAGAGTAGAAATTAGATGTGCAGAAGATAACCTTAAGAGCAGAGCTATTCCAGAGAGACTTGGATTTACTAAGGAGGGTGTAATCCGAGATGGAGAATTGCTTAATCATGGCTATGTAGACTGTGTTGTCTATGGAATATTGAGAAGAGAATGGAATAGGTAGCATTACTAAATTAAATTTTACAAGGGGGCTACATTATGGCAAAGTTAGTTAATCTGCAAATTAATCAACTTCCAGAGGCTAAAATCATAGGTAAAGTTATATATCTGAAGATGGATATGAAAGAAAATCCTATTCCTGAATTTTGGAAGAAGTGCTTTGAAGATGGTACTTTTACTAAATTAGAAGAACTAAAAGAATATCATATTGACAGTTCTTATGTCGGTTGGATGGGTGATTTTGGAATAGACAATGGAAAATTCACATATATTTGCGGCATGCTTATGAAACTAGGAGCTCCTGTACCAGAGGGATTTATTTATAAAGATATTCCTTCTTCAAAAGTAGCAATAGGATGGATTCAAGGAATGGAAAAGGATGTTTATCCAGTATCCCACGAGTTTACACAAAAAGCAATGGAAGAAAAAGGATATAGGTTAGATGAATCTGCTTCTTGGTGTATGGAACTATATAATTGCCCAAGATTTACAACTCCAATGGATAATGGAGAAATAATTTTAGATTATTATATACCCTGTGAGACAGTATAAACTATATAATAGAAATATCCTATATTCTTAGATATTGAGAGCAAGACATGCGAAAGGATATGATTGTAGTGGAAATACGTAACAATATAAATAATAAAAAGACTAATCAGCCTAAATATATAGATATAGATACAGGTCTACGTTTAAGGAAATTTGATGGTAAATTTGATTTTGCCTTGGAATGGTATAAAGACGAGGAAACAGTGAAACTAGTAGATGGAAAAGATGCTGAGTTATATGATACTGATAGACTTAAAAGGATGTATGATTATTTAAATGATAAGGGAGAACTGTATTTTATTGAAGTTAATATGGGCAATGAATATATCCCAATAGGAGATGTGACATTTTGGAAAGAAGATATGCCAATAGTAATAGGAAATAAAAATTATCGAGGGAAAGGAATAGGATACAAAGTTATTAAGGCCTTAATACAGAGAGCAAAGATACTGAATTATGATAAAATATATGTTAATGAAATATATTCATATAATATATCATCACAAAAAACCTTTGAAAAAGCAGGATTTAGAAAGTACAAAGAAAATAAAAATGGATATTCCTATATTTTAGAGTTAAAGTGATGATATACAAACTCAAAATTGAAGAAATTAGTGCAAAGTTAGAGAAGCATTTTATAACATAATAAAGATGGGGATTTTATAAAAGGAATGAATAGAATGATAATTGCTTTAGATTATAAGGAGGAAATATAATGGAAATACAACCAATAATAAAAACTGAAAGGCTAATATTAAGACCATTTGAGTTATCACACTCAAAGCGAGTATAAGAGCTAGCTGGAGATTCAAAAATATCTAAAACAACATTAAATATTCCTCATCCCTATGAAGATGGCTTAGCAGAATCATGGATTAGTACCCATAGGGATAATCTAAATAGTGGAAAAAATATTACCTATGCAATAGTCAAAAAAGATACTGATGAATTAATCGGATCTATAAGTCTTATGCTAAATAAAACTCATAAAAAAGCAGAATTAGGATACTGGATAGGAGCTCCTTATTGGAGTCAAGGATATTGTACAGAGGCATCTCAAAGTATTATTGAATTTGGATTTAGAGAATTAGATCTGAATAGGATATATGCCCTAGCAATGGTAGAGAACGCTGGGTCATGGAGGGTAATGGAAAAAGTAAAGATGAAGTATGAAGGAATCCGTAGACAGAATGTTATTAAAGATGGAGTATCCATAGATTTGAAGAGTTATGGAATTCTAAGAGAAGATTTTTATAGACAACACAATAGATAGCAATTGCTATCTATTTTTTTATTATTTATTGAATAATGAAGATGAAAGTGCTAACAATATTTATAACATAATGGGAAGGGCGTTGTTATAAATGCTGATTAGTTATTTTATGAGGAAAATTGTATTTTGGCAAAATCATAATAATCGAGAACATGATAATGAGGATTATTTAGATAAAGACATATCAAGTAATTTAGAAGAAAATATAGAATTTTTTAAGGCGATTTTAGGTAATAGTAATGATATAAAAATACATGAATTCATGTTTGGTGATTGCTGTGAGTTTAATGGAGCACTAATATATATTGATGGACTTGTAAATAATCTTGAAATTACAGAGAGCATATTAAAACCTATTATATTAAATAAAGATTTTAAAGAAGATATGATGGAAAATTTAAAGATAAGAGATTTTAAAAAATGTATTATTTGTTCAGGAGATATTGGGGAAAGCAACAGATATTCAGATTTATTTAAAGGATGTCTTTCAGGAAATACAATATTATTAGTAGATAAGTTATCTACAGGATTAATTGTTAGTACAAAAGGATGGGAGAAAAGAAGTGTTACAGAACCTCAGACAGAATCTGTAGTTAGAGGACCAAGGGAAGGCTTTACTGAAGATTTTAGGACAAATACCTCTCTTCTAAGAAGAAGAATTAAAAGTCCTAGATTCAAAATGGAAAATATGATAATTGGGAAAAAAACATACACACATATATGCATTGCGTATATAGAAGGAACAGTAAAACCAGAAGTGCTTCAAAAGCTAAGAGATAGATTAAGGAATATAGATGTGGACTCTATAATAGATTCAGGTTATATAGAAGAATATGTAGAAGATTATCCATTTTCAATATTTTCAACAATAGGATATAGTGAAAAACCTGATGTGATTGCTGCCAAAATACTTGAAGGACGTATTGCTATAGTAGTAGATGGAAGTCCTTTTGTACTGACAGTTCCAATGCTATTTGTGGAAAGTTTTCAAACAGCAGAGGATTATTATGTAAGACCAATATATGCATCTATCATTAGAATGATGAGATTCTTTGCATATTTCATTGCAATATTTGCAGTTCCAGGTTTTATTGCATTAACGACTTTTCATCAAGAATTGATTCCAACAACTCTTTTATTTACAGTAGCAAATGCTAGAGAGGGAACCCCATTTCCAGCTCTATTGGAAGCATTAATAATGGTAATATCCTTTGAAATATTGAGGGAAGCTGGTTTGAGATTACCTCGTCCTGTAGGTCAAGCAATTAGTATAGTAGGTGCTTTAGTCATGGGAGATGCTGCAGTATCTGCTGGAATAGTGGGGGCACCTATGGTTATAACTGTTGCAATAGCAGCTGTAGCTGGATTTATAATACCAGAACAATCAGATTCTATCTCTATACTTAGGATAATTATGATGATACTAGCATCTGTGTTGGGAGGATTTGGGATAGCCGTAGGATTTTTAGGTATGCTTGTACATCTATCTATATTGGAACCTTTTGGTATACCATATTTTGCATCTATAGAATTTTCAAAAGATCAACAGGATAGTTTTGTTAGATTACCACTTTGGATCATGGAGGATAGACCAGAGGAATTAACTTATATAGATAAGAAAAGGAAAAAAACTTTTATCCCTCCAGACGGAGAAAATAATAATAAAGAAAAATAGAGGGCAGTATATGAAAACTAAGAAAACAAGATTATTTAAAATCATTATAATTATATCAATTGGATTTATTCTAGTAGGGTGCTGGGATAATAAAGAATTGGATACTATTTCAATAGTAACTGGTGTTGGTATAGATGCAGCAAATGATGAGGATAAAATTGATCTTATATTGCAAATAGGAAAAATAAACAAAAGTAATTCCGATTCATTTAGAAGTGAAAGTGTTACTGATGATTCAATAATTTTAGCAACAGAAGATAAAGGCATATTATCTGCCATAGATAAGCTTCAGAAGCAAACTACTAGAGATTTATTTATGCATCATAATCAAGTAGTTATATTTGGAAAAGATCAGACAATAAAAGGAATTCAGCCTTATATAGATGCACTTCTCAGACAACATGATATGCGAATGGAAACCTTAGTATTTATGGCAGAAGGTAAGGCTAAGGATATTCTTCATAACACTATGGAGCAGGAAAAAATATCTTCTTTAGGAATTACCAGAATGGTTGAAGCGGCTAATAGATATTATGAATCTTATTCAATTAGAATATTGGATCTTACCTCTATGATAATTGATAAAACTACAGCTCCTGTAATTCCCATAGTGAAATTACAGGATAATGGAGAATATTCAAGGCTATTTTTATCTGGATTGGCTGTTCTTAATGATGGAAAACTCATTGGTGAATTAAATGAAACCGAAACTAGGGGATATACTTGGATTATGGATAAATTTAAAATAACTTTTATAGAGGTAAATATAAAAGAGGGTTTTTCAAACCTGAATATAACCAATATTAAGCATAAGATGAAACCTGAAATTAGAAATGGAGGTGAATTAGTGATATCCTTGGAGATTATTGGAGATATAATAATTTCTGAGATACAAGGATTTAATAATATGACTGTGAAAGAGGTAACAGACATATTAGTGGAAGAAGGGAAAAAAACAATAAATAAAGAGATACAAGCTTGTTTGAATAAAAGTCAAGAGTTAAACGCAGATTTTCTAAGATTCGGTGTGGAATTCTATAAAAGATTTCCTAAAGAATCAGAGCAAATAAAAAATGATTGGGATAGTATGTATCCAGAAATTAAATTATCTACAAATATTAAATTAAATTTAATAGATACTGGTAAGATTGTAAATTCTTTAAATATGAAAGAGGGAAATTAGATGCAAATAGACAAAGGGAAAATTTCAGGGATTCAATTTATGTTTACTGTAGCTTGTTTTATACAATCTTCATCTTTGCTGACATCGTTTTTTACATCTATTACAAAGCAAGACTCGTGGATAGTTGTGATATTAGGCTTTGTAATGTCAATACCTTCTTTACTGATATACACATACATTATGAAAATATTTCCAGATAAAAATTTAATGGAGATTAATAATATAGTTTTCGGTCCTATTATAGGAAAAGTGGTTTCAGTTCTGTATTTATGGTTTTTCTTAACATTATCCGCTTTAAATACAAAGGACTTGGGAGACTTTGTACAAAAAACAACAATGCAAAATACTCCCCCCATAATTATTTTAGTAGTATTTATTTTATTATGTGCTTGGGCGGTAAGAAACGGAGTAAAAGTTGTGACTAGATATAGTATGTTTTTTACATTAATTGCAATATTAATAGTTCTATCGACAATTTTTTTTACTATAAACCAAATGAAAATAGATAATTTTTTACCTATGTTAGAACAACCTAAAATGGTATATATTCAGGGGACTCATATTATATCAACTATTCCTTTTGGAGAACTTATAGTGTTTTTAATGATTAATCCAAACTTAGAAATTGAGCCTAAGAAAAGAAGAAAATATTTTTTTTATGGATTTATAGTCGGAGGTCTGACTCTATTAATTATAGTTCTTAGAGATACGGCAGTACTAGGAAATACAATAAAGATATTTGCTTTACCACCTTTTGAAACTCTTCGGCTGATAAGTATACATTCTGCACTGAGTAGAGTGGAAGTTCTTTTTGCAGTTAGTCTAATTATGCTTATGTTTTTTAAAATTTGTATATTATACTATGTTACAGTTATGAGCATTGCATATATATTTAAACTACAATCATTTAAATCTTTGGTCATAAGTGTAGGAATAATTATTATAATATATTCCTTTAATATATATCCTTCTATAATAGCACATATTAATTCAGCAAGTAAAACAGCTCCGTTTGAATGGTTTATGTTTGAAACCATTTTACCGCTTATTACCATAATGGTTGCCAGAATTAGAAAATTACCTAAATTGAAAAAAGGAATGATTTAATGTTATATGTGTTAGTAGTATTTATAATAATAGGATTTATGGATTTGGGAGGATTAATAAAATCAAATAAAAAAAAACAATTTAAAGTAACTCTTTTAGTAATGGCTGTAGCTTTCATTTTATCTACTCTATATGCATTAGATTATAGATTGCCTAGCCCCATGCTTGCATTAGACAAATTTGTCAGAGAAGTGTTAGGATTAGGGTATTAATAAATAACTATAAAAATTGGTTCTTGATATCAAATTTTATAGTTATTTATTTTTAGCTACTTTTATTAAATTCTTCAGCAAGTATTGCCAAAATATTGTATAATTTAGACAATGACTGCTATCTTAGTTTGTTAAGGGGGAGATTCTAATGAATATAGAAACCTTTTCAGAGGCATTGACTAAAGTTTATATTGATAATCCATGTAGAATTCAGGCTACTGCTCTATGGAAAACACTTGAACAAATTGGTAATTTCCATAGCAATTTTACAATAGAAAAAGATGAGGTGAAAAGTTTAAAGCTTTGGAATAAAAGAATGTTACATACATTTTGGAATACAAATAAAAATTATATAGATGAGCAAGATTTAGGGCAATTTAATATGATTCTGGTTCATCAATCTCAATTTAATGACAATATAAAAGAACAATTCCCTAATAAAAAATCATATTTCAAGCTGCTACATAATAATAAAGATATTATAGATATCAATATACCAGAAAACTATTATATTAGAGAAGTTGATATTAATACAGAGATACAAATGGTTTCAGATTTAATATGTAATTGTTATGATGATATCAAGCCAAATGTGGACGAAGTACTAAAATGGACGAAACATCCTGTATTTCATAATAATTTATGGATATGGATAATAGAGAAAAAAATAGAAAAGCCAGTTGCACTTGGAATTGCTGAACTAGATATGAATATTAAAGAAGGAGCATTAGAGTGGATCCAAGTATTACCATCTTATCATGGAAATAAACTAGGTAAGGTATTGGTTATAGAGCTATTGAAACGGTTAGAACCATATGCTGACTTTACTATAGTCTCAGGAGAAGTAGATAACATAACCAATCCGGAAAGACTATACAGAAGCTGTGGGTTTGTTGGAGATGATACTTGGCATATTATGAGAAGATGACATAGATGAACTATATTAATAAGGAGAGAGATTATTAGTGATATAGCAATATTTTCATAACGAGTAGGAAAGCTCTACTTTAATGCCCTATATTAAGCTTGACCTAATTGAGTTTTAAGCAGATTGCCGAAATCTTTGATTTCGTGCAAGTTGCTTATGCACTGGGCAAGAAGAGTTACCTATAATGCTTTATTAGAAGATTTTCTTATAGAATTTATATATTTGGAGGAACTTTTATGATAATTTGGATTAATGGAGCATTTGGAAGCGGAAAAACCAATGTAGCATATGAATTAAATAGACGGATAGAGAGTTCATATGTATATGATCCAGAAGAAATAGGATATTTTATTAGAGATAATATACCTAAAGAATTGAAACTAGATGATTTTCAAGACTTTCCAATTTGGAGAGACTTTAATTATCAAATGCTTGAATATATGAGCAAACATTATAATGGTATTATCATTGTACCCATGACAATGACAAGTGATTTATATTATAATGAAATACTGGAAAGATTAAGGCAAAGAGGTGTTAATATTAAACACTTTACTTTGATGGCTGATAAAGAAATATTGATTAGAAGATTAAGAAAAAGAGGAGATGGCAAGAATTCATGGGCTGCTAAGCAAATAGACAGATGCATAAATTCTTTAGATAATCCTATTTTTAAAGAGCATATTGATACAAATAAAATGACAGTTTATGAAGTAGTTGATTATATAGGTAAATCGTGTAGAATTGACTTGTTACCTGATAATAGAAACTTAACTAGGAAAAAACTAGATAAGTTTAAAATATGGGTTAGACATATAAGACTATTGAAGTAGCATTATAAAATCCTAGAATGGTTGCTCAATCAAGATTAATTGTTGTAAAATTATAGAAAGTAGGGAACTATATGAAAGCATATGTAGGAATTAAATATTATAAAGATTATAGAAATAGGGCAATTATTGATAAGATTTTAGTAGCTCTTGAAAAGATAGGATATAAGACTAGTTGTATTGTCAGAGATATACAAAACAATGACCAAGTTGAATATAGTCCATATGAGCTAATGCAATTAACCTTTAAAGAAATTAATGAATGTGATTTAGTTATTATTGAATTAAGTGAAAAGGGAGTAGGTCTAGGTATCGAAGCAGGATATGCTTTTGCGCGAGGTATACCGATTATTACCCTAGCCAAACAGGGGTCAGATATATCTGAGACATTAGAAGGCATATCTAAAAAAATACTTTTCTATGATGATAACCAAGAAATAGATAGGTTATTTAATAAATTTCTGTAAATAAAATGTAATAGGTAAATGGAGGTAATAGTGTGTATGATATTATAATCATAGGTGGCGGACCAGCAGGAGCAACATTAGCAAGGTTAATTGGAAAAGATTATAAAGTCCTAGTATTAGAAAGAAGAGATTTTCAGGAAAGTTACGAATATAACAGAGTGAAGCCCTGTGGCGGATTAATAGCACCAGACGCTCAATTAATGCTGGCAAAGTTTGGATTAGGTGTGCCTAAGTCTGTTCTTATGAGTCCTCAGCTATTTGCAGTTCGTGTTTTAGATTTTGACAATTCCAATGAAAGATATTATCAGAGAAACTATATTAACATAGATAGAGAAGGATTTGATAAATGGCTAGCTAGTTTGATACCATCCCAGACCGACATTATCTATAATTGTATGTATAAATCTTATAAGACTACTGATGATGGTGTTATAGTAAAGTTTATTTACAATGGAAAAGAATGTGAAGAGAAGGCAAAGATAATAGTCGGTGCAGATGGAGCATTTTCAAAAGTCAGGAAACAAGGATTTAAGAGTTTCCCCGATCCTAACATTTACATATCTATACAAGAATGGTTTAAGACTGATTGTGATTTAGATTATTATGGTGCAATCTTTGATAGGGAGATAACTGATTTTTATTCTTGGACTATTCCAAAAGAAGATCATCTGATTGTAGGTTCTGCATTAAAGCCAAATGACAATGTGCATAAAAAGTTTCAATTATTAAAGGAAAAATTAAAAAAACAGGGATTTAGATTAGAGAATAGTATTAAGATAGAAGGAACACATTTATTAAGACCTAAGAAATCAAATCAAGTATGCACTGGTAACAATCAAATTGCATTAATTGGAGAAGCTGCTGGTTTTATAAGCCCTAGCTCTGCTGAGGGATTAAGTTATGCTTTTAGAAGTTCCTTAGCACTTGCAAAGGCATTAAGAGAAGATTTTTCCAAATATAATATATTATATAACTCCTACACTAAATCATTGCTATGGAATATTAGAATGAAGAATATAAAGATCCCTGCTATGTACAATAAACATTTAAGAAATCTTATTATGAAGACAGGAGTGCTAAGCGTTAAAGTAGAAAATTTCGAAAAAAGATATTAAAAGGTTTAATTCAACCAACAGATTTTGAAGTACTAGAGAGTTCCTTTGAACTTATTAAATACATTGAAAATGAAGGTGAGAGAGGCTTTTTAGTGACATATGTTTTTAAAAAGAAATAAAGGAAAAAACAGAGGAAAGCAGCTTTAGTAGCCCAGATATAGGGTATAAAATAAAGCAGAGGTGATATTATGAGTCTATTAAGAAGTATTTTCGGACCAAGTCAAGAAGAAATATGGAGTCAATTTGCAAATGAGATAGGAGCAGATTTTATAAATGAGGGATTTTGGAAATCCAAAAAGGTAGTTGCTAGATTTGAAAATTGGGTAGTTACATTGGATACATATACACAATCCACCGGAAAAACAAGTACAACATACACTAGGATAAGAGCACCTTATGTAAATAAAGATGGGTTTAATTTTAAGATATATAAAAGTGGATGGTTTAGTGAAATAGGAAAAACTTTAGGCATGCAGGATGTAGAAATAGGATATCCAGAATTTGATGAGAAATTTATTATAAAAGGAAATGATGAGGCAAAACTAATAGAACTATTTTCAAGTGATAAGATTCGTGAACTTATAAGTTCTCAAGATAATATATATCTTGAAGTAAAAAATGATGAAGGTTGGTTTGGTACAGATTTTCCAGAAGGAGTTGATGAACTCTATTTCCAAACCATGGGAGTAATTAAAGATATTGAGAGACTTAAGAGTTTATATATGCTATTTGCATTGGTATTAGATAAACTTTGTATAATGGGTTCGGCATATGATGAAGGTCCAGAGATTACATTGAAGTAAAAGACAAATAAAGCTAGTGTTATATTTGGAAGCTGATATTTCACATTTAGAATGATAGTATTGTTAAATTTCAAAGTATAGGAGAAGAGGGAGAAAATGTTTTTTGTATTTGGAATATCTACAAAGGAAAAAAGTATTGATTTTGTTCAAACTATGATATGTCCAAATTGTAGTTCCTATGGACGATTGGAAGTTTTTATGACTTATACATATTTTAGTTTGTTTTTCATTCCAATTTTTAAATGGAATAAAAAATATTATGTAAGAAGTACTTGCTGTGGTAGTCTATTTACTATAAATGAAGATTTAGGGAAAGCTATTGAAAGAGGGAAAAAGAGTAGGATTGATGAATCTGAATTATATCCTATAAATATAAATTATAATAAGGAGCAAGTTTGTCCAAATTGTAATTATTCAATTGATACTGATTTTGAGTATTGTCCTAAATGCGGAAGAAAGCTTTAATAAGGTTTTATAGGAAAATATGATATTATGAATTTAGATGAAATATGGGGGGAGAGCCGTGTGGAATAAATTAGATAAACCATGGCAAGAAGCTTTTAAGTTAGCATGGGAAGCTTATAAAAGAGGAACAATACCAATTGGATGTGTAATTACATCAAAAGATGGTAATATAGTATCTAGAGGGAAAAATCAGATTTTTGATGAAATAAGTGACAATTCAATTGCAGGAACTAATATGGCTCATGCTGAGATAAATGCAATGCTAGGATTGAGAGAGAATAATCATCCTGATATAAGAAGTTACATATTATATACAACTATGGAGCCTTGTCCCATGTGTTTTGGTACAATGGTTATGATGAATATACGAAATATACAATACGGAGCACAAGATAGATTTGCAGGTGCTATATCATTAAACGATAAACTTGATTATATTAAAAATAAGAAAATAGTCGCGAAAAAAGGAGAAGATGAGATAGAGGTTTTCCAACTAATATTACAGGCTGCTTATGAATATGAGCGGAAACATCCTAGAATGGAAGATATATTAAATACATGGAGAGAAACGAATAATTTAGCTATAGATTTTGGAAAAGAGTTAAATAGAATTGGATATTTCCTACAGGCAGCTAAAGATAATAAAGATATCGAGGAAGTATACAGTGATGTGATAGAAAAATATTTAGAACAAGTAACATGTCCTATTTGTGGTAAAAATAATAACTGTAGACATAGTAAAGAATGCTGGTGTCATAATGTTGTAATACCAAAGGGAATTTTAGATATAATTCCTGAAGATAAGAAGGGAAAGGCTTGCATATGCAAATCTTGTATTGATAAATATAGGAGTTGATAATGTGACTATAGAAAAATTGAAATCAATAATTAATGATAGTGGCAATATTATATTTTTTGGGGGCGCAGGAGTATCTACTGAAAGTCATATACCTGATTTCAGATCTACAGCAGGTCTTTATAATACCTCTAAGAATTTAAAGTATCCTCCTGAATATATGTTAAGTCATACATGCTATAAAAGAGATACTGAAGATTTTTTTGAGTTTTACAGAACTAAAATGATATATACAGAAGCAAGACCAAACTTAGCACATATTACATTGGCAGAGCTAGAGAATAGAGGAAATCTTAAAGCTATAATTACACAAAATATTGATGGGCTTCATCAGATGGCAGGGGCAAAGAATGTACTAGAACTTCATGGTTCAGTGCATAGAAATTATTGTGATAGATGTAATAAATTCTTTTCCTTAGATTATGTACTTAGATCTCATCTAGTACCTACGTGTGATATATGTGGCGGAATCGTAAAACCAGATGTAGTTCTTTATGAAGAAAGCTTAAATATGAATATATTAAATAAAGCCATAGAATATATTAGGAATGCTGACGTTTTAATAGTAGGTGGAACATCTCTAACAGTTTATCCAGCTGCAAGTTTAGTTGAATATTATAGAGGAAATAAATTAATTTTAATCAACAAATCCGAGACACAATATGATAGAAGAGCTTTACTTAACTTTAATAGTAGCATAGGAGAAGTATTAGGCAGTATATTATAAAATAAAGATTAAAATTAAAACGCTATAAAGGAGTAGGGGAAGATGATAAAATATTTATTAAAAACATCCTAATCATGTAAAAATAGCTGAATATATGAGAAAAGTAAGAGAGTCTAGAGTAGTAGTTGATTATGAAATATAAGGAGATTTTCAATGAATCAAGTCATAAAATTATTAGAGGAAATTATTTTTAGTGATGAAATAATATATGGAGTACTTAGTAATTTAAGAAAGAAAGATGAGGACTGCTTTAATAAAGTAACCATAAAACCTGTACTTATAAGAGAAGAAATAAAATTGCAATTCGTGTATGAATATAAAAACAAAGTATTGCATAAAAATCTCGATGCTTCGGAAGCGATAAAGGAAATCGAAAATCTATTAATACAAAGTTTTAGGCAGGGAGTAATTTTTACAAGGGAAGCAGATTACCAGATATTGATAAATAAGAAAGGGAAAGCTTCTATTTTAAAAAAGAAGCCTACAAAAGAGAAAGCAGACCTATCACATAATAGAAAAAAGTCTTATATAATTGAAGATGGAGAAGCAGTTGACTTTCTAATAAGACTAGGCGTAATGAATGAAAAAGGTAAAGTAGTTTCTAAAAGATACGATAAGTTTAGGCAGATAAATAGATTTCTAGAGATGGTAGCTGATGTTATCTCAAAGATAGATAAGGATAAAACATTAAATATAATAGATTTTGGATGTGGAAAATCATATTTAACTTTTGCATTATATTATTATCTAGTAAATATTTTAGGTTTAGATGTAAATATAATAGGTCTTGACTTGAAAGAAGATGTAATTAATTTTTGTAACGAAGTAGCAATTGATTTAAATTATGATAGATTAAAATTTGTTTATGGGGATATTAAAGATTATGAAGCATTTAGTAATGTAGATATGGTTGTTACTCTTCATGCTTGCGATATTGCTACTGATGCAGCGTTAGTTAAGGCTGTAAATTGGGAGGCAGAGGCTATTCTTTCGGTACCTTGTTGTCAGCATGAAATCTATGATAAAATTGACAATGTAACATTAGAACCAATGTTAAAGCATGGAATAATAAAGGAAAAGTTAGCATCTTTAGTGACAGATAGTCTAAGAGCCAATGTTTTAGAAATTTTAGGTTATCAAGTACAATTGCTGGAATTCATAGATATGGAACATACGCCTAAAAATATATTGATAAGGGCAGTAAAAAATAACGATAAGGATAATAAAGAATATATAGATAAATACATGAAGTTTAAAGAATTCTGGGGATTAAGAGATTTATATATTGAAAAGGAGTTTGGAGAGAGATTAGAGTCACAGCTAAATAAATAGACTATTAAAGATCCTAATATTAGGGTCTTTAATCTATTTAGAGAGTTGTAAAACTAAATAATTGTCTGATAATGTCGATAGTAATTATATTAACAATCATTTATACAATCAGAGAAAGAGGAGATAAAATGAAGAGAATTAGTACAAGAATCGTAATAACAGTTCTAAGCTGTGCTATAGCAATGTCTATGCTAGTTGGTGTGACTAGTATATTTAGGAGTACAAGTGTAATAGAAAAAGAGATGAAGTCTGCCCTCGATTATCAGACACAACTCTATATGAAAGATTATAATTTAAATTTAGCTTTTTATGAAACGACAGCAACTGCTATATATCAAAATATTGATACTACTATTGATATAAATAGATTACATGAAGAAGGATATCTTTCTAACTATAGTGACACCTTTTTAGGGCCAATAGTAGCGAGAATGTCCAAAGATGCTAAAGAATCTCTTGGAATATTTATAGCATTTGATTCTAAATATACTGGAAGAACAGAGGGAGTATGGGCTCACTTTGATGAAAAGGGAAATGTGAAAAAGGCACTGCCTACAGGATTTACTAGTAAAGATGAAAATAATCCAAAATTTTCTTGGTATTTTGATTGCATAAAACTAGGTAAGGGATTATGGAGTGATATGTATATTAGTAATGCCAACTTAAATGTAATTACATATTCGATGCCTATTATTATCAATAATACACCTATTGGTGCAATAGGCATAGACCTTAGTGTAGAGGAATTGGTAAATACTGTTAAAAATATAAAGCTATATGATACAGGATATGCTTTCTTGCTTAATAAGGATTATGATTACTTGATTCATCCAACATTAGATAGTAGTAGTAATTTGAAAACCATGAATGATGGAGAATATAGTTATATCGTAGATGAAATAGAGAGTAAAGGTGCAGGAGTGACAGATGTTGAATTTGGAGGTGAAGGAAAAGTTATGGCTTTTTCAAAGCTATATGATGATAAAATTATAATCATGACTGTACCAAAAGACGAAATATTAAAGGAAATGTATAATACTATTTATATTATCTTAGGGGTTGTTCTTATAGCAGCAGTATTAACAACTTTTATTTCTTTTGTTTTGGGAAAAAAGATTTCTAATCCAATAGTGTTTTCAGCAGAGATATTGAATACGACATCTAAGTTGGATTTAACTCATATTGAAGAAACTAAGGAAATAAGGGATCTACTTAATAGAAAAGACGAAGTGGGTTCTATATTTAGAGCTACTGGAGCTTTGAGGGAAGAAATGAGAAAAGCAATAAAATCAATAGAAGATACTACAATAAATATTGTAGAAAATACTGCTAGCCTGACTACAGCTACTCATGAAACTACTCAATCGATAAATGATATGGCTAAAACTGTAGAAGAACTGGCACAAGCTTCTATGGGACAAGCTGAAGATGCAGAAACAGGTTCGGAAAAATTATATAGATTAGCTAATGAAATAAAGGCAGCAGTAGAAAACGGTGAAACATTAGTAGAAAGCTCAGCAAAGGCTCAAAGAATAAGTGAAGAAGGCTCGAAATCTATGGAGAATATGGTAGAGAAATTCAATATAACAAATAAATCTACTCTTATGGTTGCAGAGAATATCAACTCTCTATCAGAAAAATCTCAATCCATTGGAAGTATATTAAATACTATAATTAGTATTTCCGAACAAACCAACCTATTGGCCTTAAATGCTGCGATAGAAGCAGCTAGGGCGGGTGAGGCAGGAAGAGGATTTGCTGTAGTAGCAGAAGAAATAAGAAAATTATCAGAGCAAACAGGTCATGCTACTAAGAGTATAGAAGATATATTAAATGCAATTCAATCTGAAGTTGAAACCACAAAGGTAAGTATGGATGAATCAGAGGAATCATTAAATGATGCAAATAATACTTTAGAACAAGTTAAAAAAAGCTTTGATGAAATATATAAAGCCATATTAATATCTATGGAAGCTATAAAACAATTAGATGAAAGATTAGAAGTAGTAGATAATGAAAAAGAAGATGTAATACTGGCTATTCAAAGTATATCTTCTGTAACGGAAGAGACTGCAGCATCTACAGAAGAATTATCAGCTTCTATGGAGGAACAGGCTGCAACAATGGAAACTGTAGCTAATAATACAAATAATTTATCCAATACTATACAAAAGTTAAATGAATTAGTCAACAGATTTAAATTATAGTAATAAGCTATAAAAAGGCTGAGCTAGAGAGTTTCCATTAGCTCAGCTTTCTTCTTAAACTATATTATCAATTTTGGCTGCTAAAATAAAATCATTTTCATGAAGTCCTTTAATTTTATGTGTCCAAAGTTTTAAAACCACCTTACCCCAAGAAAGATATATATCAGGATGATGCCCTTCCTTTTCAGCTAGTTCACCTACCTTATTGGTAAAATTTAATGCCTCTATAAAGTCTTTAAATTTATATGTCTTTTCGATGTATTTTCTCTCCATTACTTGCCAACCATCTTTAAGATTTTTCAAATAATCATAAATCTCCTCTTGATTTAAAGGAGCTGCACCTATGTTACAGGGAATACACTTTTTAGATAATAAATCATTCATATAAACACCTCCGACATAAGAAATTACTTTTATTCTATCTATACCCAATAATAAGAGATAAAAAGCTTCTATTGAAAGATTATAGGTAGTTTTACTGTAATCCATCGAGGTGAATTTTCATAAAATTAAAAGTAAATCAGACTTTTCTATGGATTATGAAAAGTTATAATATGTAAATTTATTACTGGCAGAAGAAGATTTAATTTTTTTGTAACATCTTGTATAATAGCAATATGATATAATAAAGAGAAATTAGGTATAATTTGTACAATTACATGAATACGCGGAGGAAAAAAGATGAAGAAGATAGTTTTTATTATAGTAGCTATTGTGCTTACAGCAACTGTAATAGGAATCATAAAAAGATCAGAAGATAATGTAGATGATTTTCTATCAAATTCCAATAATTTTTCTTTAGACAAATCTATTCAGAGGGAAGATTCAGTTGATGAAATAGTCTCTGATTTCTCTATTAAAGTTGAGGATAAATATATATCAATAAGAGAGCACCATAACAACTTAAGTAGTATACTAGGTACTCCAATATCAGAAGAAATCGAAATATTAGGTGAAGAATCTGATACATTTAATGGTTCTCGCATTAAAACCTTAACTTATGATGGTTTAATAATAGAAGAGTTTTCACCAGAAAAAGCAGGAAATGGTGGTTTCTGGATTTTATCTATGACGGTTACAAATGAAAATTATTCTACAGAGAAGGGGTTAACTATAGGAGATAAGTTAGATAGGATAAAAGAACTTTATGGAAATGTTGAAATCTTAAAAGATGGAAGAACAGATTCGAATAACTGTGCTTATATATTTAAAGATGATGTTGAACCTAACTTTATTGTATTTGAAGTTGAAGATGGAATTACTAATGAAATAAGAATTTATCATGAGCTGCAATAATTTATATTAGTAATATGATATAATAAAGGAAAATTTAGGAGGGGTATTATGTATAGATATTCACCATTTGATACATTCTCAATTATGGGGGCTATTTTCCCAATATTTTTTTTATTGGTTTTTGGTATTATTATATTTACTATTATAAAAGGAATTAGTGAATGGAGTTCAAATAATAAACAACCAGTTCTAAAAGTAGTAGCTAAACTAGTTACTAAAAGAACTAATACTTCACATCATAATAACCATAATAATATGCATTCGTCTACTAGCACATCTTATTATGCTACCTTTGAAGTTGAATCTGGAGATAGGATGGAGTTTCATATATCAGGTAAGGAATATGGAATGTTAGTTGAAGGTGATATTGGAAAACTTACATTTCAGGGAACTAGATATCATGGATTTGAAAGGATTGGATCAAGTGATGAAGAATAATTTATCTATAACTAGTTATAAAAAAGCAAATAAGAGCTTTTTAAGGGAAGTATTGGAGTGGATAATGACTATTGGAATTACAATTATAGTAACTTTATTTGTTTTAGGAAATATATTTTCTATGACTGAGGTAAACGGAGAGTCTATGGAGCCAAGTTTTGCTGATGGTGAGAAAATATTCATTTATAAGCTTGGCTATAGTTTTTCTCAACCTAAGGCAGGTGAAATAGCAATTCTTAGTAAGTCTCAGAGTAAAAAAGGAATAATTATCAATACTATTACAGAAGGCAAAGATATTATTGATAATATTTATAGTAAGATTACAAAGAATATAGAAGTAAAGTATATAATAAAAAGAGTAATAGCTGTACCAGGAGATATTGTAGATATTAAAGATGGGAATGTAACTGTAAATGGACAAAAACTAGAGGAAAGTTATGCAAGAGGACAAACCTTTGAAAATTCGAATTTTTCTTATCCTTTAACCATTCCAGAAAACAAGGTATTTGTTTTAGGAGATAATAGAGAAAATAGTACTGATAGCAGGATATTAGGATTAATAGATTATGAACAGATTAAAGGAAAAGTAGTATTTAGGTTTTGGCCTGTTAAAAGAATCGGGAAGATAGGATAAGTTTTACAATAAAGTAAAAATAATTATTGTATATTTAAATTTTTAATGGAGTTGATATAATGAAAATCGATAACTGGGTTAAAGTTATATTGGATGCCCTTTATGATGGAGTATTAATAGCAGATGATAAGGGAGTTGTAAAATATATAAACCCAGCCTATACTAGGATAACTAAAGTAGAATTTGAAGATATAGTAGATAAACCATTATCAGAAACTAGACCTGGTGCTCGTTTGCCTTCTGTTATTGAGAGTGGTAAGCAAATATTAGGAGCACCAAGAAAAGTTGGGGATGTTGAATATATTGTGAATATGGCTCCTATAATAGAAAGTGGAAAAATTATTGGTGGAATTTCTATAGCAAATGAAATAGGTGATCTTTACAAATTATCTGAAGAATTAAGAAAGTCTAATTCTACTATAAAAAAGCTAGAAGAGCGTATGAAAGGCATTGAGAAAGCACGTTATTCTTTTAAGGATATTATATCAGTAGATAAAAAATCTATAGATACGAAAAATTTAGCTGTCAAGATAGCCAATACAGATTCTAATGTATTGATTACTGGGGAAAGTGGGACTGGTAAGGAGCTATATGCGCATGCTATACATAATGCAAGCAATCGTCAAAATGGTCCCTTTATAGCTATAAATAGTGCTACTTTCGATGGAAATTTGTTAGAATCTGAACTTTTTGGATATGAAGAAGGAGCTTTTACTGGAGCGAAAAAGGGTGGTAAAATAGGTTTATTTGAGTTGGCAAATGGAGGAACTATTTTTTTAGATGAAATAGGAGAAATGCAACTTGGCCTCCAAGCTAAATTGTTAAGAGTTCTTCAAGAAAAGACTATTAGAAGAATAGGCGGCTTAGAAGAAATAGATATAGATGTAAGAGTAATTGCCGCTACTAATAGAAACTTAGAACAGATGATCAAAGAAAATAAATTTAGAGAAGATTTGTTCTATAGGATAGCAATTTTTCCAGTAAATGTACTTCCTTTAAAAGAAAGAAAAGAAGATATTAGACATTTTATTGACTTCTTTTTAAATAGTATCTCCTATAAAATGAAAAGGGCTACGAATATTTGTCCTGAGGCAGAAGACATACTTATTAATTATTCCTGGCCTGGAAATGTAAGGGAGTTAAAAAATGCTCTAGAATTTGCTGCAAATATGACTGAGGATTTTAACATCCGAGAAGAACATTTGCCGAAGATAATTCAGATTCAAAGTGTAAAAAATAATCTAGCGAAACTAAAGCCTATGGAAGAGGTAGTGAGACAGGCTGAGTTGGCTGAGATTGAAAAAGCTTTATCCATATATGGACATGATGTAGAGGGGAAGAGCAAGGCTGCTGAAGCTCTTGGAATTTCATTAGCAACCCTTTATAACAAAATGAAACAGGCTTCTTTCTAATTTTATAGAAAGAAGCCTGCTTTTTTATAAGAATTTAGAAATTCATTTATACAGTATTAAGGATTAGTTGAACTCCTTCAATGATTAAGGGTAGTTGATATAATTCTAATAATTTAGAATTATATCCATTATTAAATTTAGCTTTTGAACAATTTTCTTGAAACTTGGATATTAATTTATTTATTAATAATAATTTAAATTTAAAAAACATGTAAATATCAAGGATTTCAAATATTATTCTAGAAACCATCTAATACTTGGCATAATGTTTGCAATATTTAGTGGACAAATGAAATTATTATTTAGGAGGTATAGTATGTTAGCATTATTAGGTTTATTAACTATTGTTGTTTTACTAGTTCTTATTATGACCAAGAAGGCATCTCCTGTTGTAGCTTTAATAGTGGTGCCTGCAGTAGCGGCTGTAATTGGCGGATTTGGTGGCGAACTTAATACATTTATTACAGATGGAATCAAAGCTATTGCCCCTACAGGTACAATGTTTATTTTTGCAATTTTATTCTTTGGTGTTTTAACTGATGCGGGAACTTTTGACCCTATAATTAAAAAAATCTTAAAAGTAGTTGGAAGTGATCCTGTAAAGATAGCAATAGGAACTGCTGTATTAGCTATGCTTGTTCATTTAGACGGATCAGGTGCTGTTACTTTTTTAGTAACTATTCCTGCAATGCTTCCTGTATACGATGCACTAGGAATGCAAAGAAGCACTTTAGCAACTATAGTTGCATTAGCTGCAGGTACAATGAATATTGTGCCATGGGGTGGACCAACTTTAAGAGCTGCCTCATCTTTAAATGTACCTGTTACTGAACTTTTTAATCCTATGTTAGTTCCAGTATTAGTTGGTTTGTTGTTTGTGATTTTTATATCTTATAGATTAGGTGTTAAAGAGAAAAAAAGAATTGGCAATGTTCAATTAAAAGACATTGAAACAACTACATCTGTAGATGAAGAAAAAGCAAAACTTGCAAGACCTCATATGTTTTGGATAAATATATTAACTATTATAATTTGTGTAGTTGTCTTGATAATGGGAAAATTGTCTCCAACAGTGATATTTATGTTTGCTTTTGCCTTTTCACTAGTTATTAACTATCCTAATATAAAAGATCAAAGAGATAGAGTGGATGCTCATGCAAAGGCAGCACTGATGATGGCAAGTATTCTATTTGCAGCTGGTGCTTTCACTGGTATATTAAAAGGTGCAGGAATGTTAACGGCTATGGCAGAGGCTACTGTTGCAATAGTACCTGCATCTATAGGTAAATTTTTACCAATTATTACGGGCATATTTGCTATGCCAGCTAGTTTGTTATTTGATCCTGATTCCTTTTATTTTGGGGTATTGCCTGTTCTTTCCGAGGCAGCTAGCGCTTTTGGCGTAAATAGTTTGAATGTTGGAAGGGCAGCTATTCTAGGCCAGATGACTACAGGATTCCCAATTAGTCCGTTAACTGGTGCTACATTTTTATTAATAGGATTGACAGGAGTGGACTTAGGTGATCATCAAAAGAAAACTATACCATATGCCTTTGCGACAACTATTATTATGTTAATTGTTGCTTTGATAATTGGAGTAATTTCTATCTAGATAATTAACTGAAACATAAACTATATAAGGGAGGATTTATTATGAGAAAAATACGTATAGGCTCTGGTGCTGGATATGGTGGTGATAGGTTAGAACCAGCTTTAGAGATAATGGAAAATGGTGATGTAGATTATATAATTTTTGAGTGTTTGGCTGAGAGAACCATAGCTATAGCTCAAGAGCAAAAACTTAAGAATCCAGAAAAAGGATATAATGGACTTTTAGAATATAGAATGGATAAGGTTTTACCATTATGTGCAAGTAATAAAATAAAAGTAATAACTAATATGGGTGCGGCTAACCCTTTGGCAGCAGTAAAGGTGGTAAAAGAGATGGCAAATTCAAAAGGATTACAAGGATTGAAGATTGCTGCCGTATTAGGTGATGATATAAGCGAGTATATTACAGATTATATGGGTTATGATGTTTTGGAATTAGATACTAAACTTAGTTCTCTAGAGGGAAAAATTGTATCAGCCAATGTATACTTGGGAATCGATGGTATAGTTGAAGCTTTAAAAAATGGTGCCGATATTGTAATCACAGGACGTTGTGCAGACCCATCATTGGTGCTGGCTCCTTTAGTATACGAATTTGGTTGGGAATCTAATAATTATGATTTAATAGGGAAGGGAATTATGATAGGTCATTTATTAGAATGTGGAGGACAGGTTACAGGAGGGTATTTTGCAGACCCTGGTTATAAAGATGTTCCTGATCTATGGAATTTAGGTTTCCCAATTGCAGAAGTTATGGAAAATGGAGATGTAGTTATAACAAAAGTTGAAGGCTCCGGAGGAATTATCACCACAGGGACTTGTAAAGAGCAACTTCTCTATGAAATTCATGATCCATCATCCTATATTACTCCAGATGGGATTGCTGACTATACAAGAGTTACCATGGAAGAAATTAAGAAGAATAATATACTTGTAAGAGGTGCTAAAGGCAGAAAAAAACCAAATACCTTAAAGGTAAGTATTGGATATAGGGATAGTTATATTGGTGAAGGTGAAATTAGCTACGGCGGATCTGGTGCCTATGAAAGAGCTAAATTGGCTGGTGAAATAATAAAGAAAAGATTAGATATTATTGGTTGCAAGTATGATGAACTTAGAATAGATTATATTGGAGTCAATTCTTTGTATAAAGATAATATAAGTGATAACATGTTTTCTGATAAAACTTTAAGCAAAGAAGTTAGATTAAGAGTAGCAGGCAGAACCAGTTCAAAAGAGGAAGCCAAAAAAATAGCAAGAGAAGTGGAAGCTTTATATACTAATGGACCAGCTGCAGGTGGAGGAGCAATAAATGCCGTGAAAGAAGTAATAGCAATTGCGTCTATATTTGTTCCTAGAGAAGATATAAACATAGATGTTACTTATGAGGAGGTATAGATTATGAAACTACGTGAAATTGCCCATTCTAGAACAGGAGATAAGGGAAATATATCTAATATTTCTTTAATAGTATATAATGAAGAAGATTATAAAATTATTCAAGAAAAGGTAACAGCAGAAAAAGTAAAAGAATGGTTTAAAGATATAGTTCGAGGAGAAGTGGTAAGATATGAATTACCACTACTTTGTAGCCTTAACTTTGTCATGGATCAAGCCTTAGGTGGTGGAGTAACTAGATCACTGGCTGTTGATAAACATGGTAAAAGTCTTAGTTCAGCCCTCTTAGAAATGGAAATATAGATGTATTAATATAATTATTTAATGTCCCTAATAGCATTAATTACATATAAATTATTGCTATCAGGGACATTATTAGTTATAGTTAAATTATATAGTATTAATTAAGCATAACATATGTAAAGTAGGGAGTGATAACTTGAAATATGAATGGAGAAAACAAGATAAAAGTTTATATTTATCTAAGAGCAAACCTGAAGTAATAGATGTACCAGCGATGAATTATTTTATGATAGATGGAAAAGGCAATCCTAATGACCCTTCATTTTCAGATTATATAGAAGTACTATATTCATTATCCTATGCAGTTAGAATGAGTTACAAATCAGAAATAGTTCCGGAGGGATATTATGAATATACAGTTTTTCCTTTGG
This sequence comes from uncultured Tissierella sp., assembly GCF_902479755.1. Lineage (NCBI taxonomy): Bacteria > Bacillati > Bacillota > Tissierellia > Tissierellales > Tissierellaceae > Tissierella > uncultured Tissierella sp. The sequence goes on from NZ_CABSQO010000007.1 coordinate 63,283, forward strand.
AGGGGATTTGGGATTTAGCTGAAGAAGCTAGAGATAAAGAATTCTTAGATAAGAACAAGTTAATCTATACTTTGATGATTAGACAACCAGAATTTGTAACAGAAAAATTGGCAAGGGACATAATTGAAAGAGTAAAGATTAAAAAATCAAATAAATTGTTAGATAAAGTTAGATTTAATAGCCTTCATGAAGGGTTATGTGTTCAGATGATGCATATAGGAAGCTATGATGATGAACCTAAAAGTTTTAGAATTATGGAAGAGTATTGCATGGCAAATGGTTTAATTAGAAAAGAAAAAACACATAGAGAAATATATATTTCAGACTTCAGAAAAACCCAACCTGAAAAATTGAAAACTGTTTTGAGATTTAAAGTCACAATATAAATTAATAAAGAAGAGTAATTATGGAAAACATAAGATATCATAGTTTTGAAAGGGCGTCGTTGTTAATGAGGTTAAATAGAGAATTCTATGAACGAAATACCATATTAGTTGCAAGGGATTTATTGGGAAAGATTTTAGTATATAATGATGGAGAAAATATATATAGAGGAAAGATAGTTGAAACAGAGGCCTATATAAATGCAAAGGATGATGGTGCTCATTTTAATAAAGGTCTGACGGACAGGACGAGGATAATAGATGAAGTTGGAGGACATGTCTACATCTATACAATATATGGTATGTATCTATGTTTCAATATTGTAGCAGAAAAAAAGGGAGTACATGGAGCTGTATTGATTAGAGCTATAGAACCAATAGAGGGAATAGAAAAAATGTATGTAAATAGATATAAAAAGTTATATGAAAATCCACCAAGAAAAGAGATTATAAACCTAACTAATGGACCGGCAAAATTTATCATGGCATACGGTATTACAAAAGAACTTTATGGAGCAGATGTAGTTACAGATTCAAAGATTTGGGTAGAAGATGCACCACAATTATTATTAGATGAAATTGTAAGAAGTAAACGAATTAATATAGATTATGCAGAAATGGCTAAAGATTATCTGTTGAGGTTTTATATTAGAGATAATCCTTTTGTATCGAGAAAATAGTTATAATAGATATCAGAGCAAAAAAATTTTGCTCTTTTATTTTTTCCGGGAACTTTTACATGTGTTTATTCATCTAATTAGTAAGGGGAAGGAGGGGATGGACATTATCAAGCTTGATAACAAAATACTAGTTAAAAAAGTAAAATCAGGGGATTTAGAAAGCTTAATGCATTGGGTTATGGAAGGAAAAGATAAATTTTATAAAATAGCTTGGTCTTATGTATATAATCATCAGGATATTGAAGATATCTTTCAAAACACAATAATAAAAGTTCATGAGAAAATCAATACACTTAAAGATATTGAACTATTTGAGACTTGGTTTATATCCATATTAATAAATGAATGTAGGCAGTGTCTGAAAAGTAGAAAAAAGGAATTGCTTCATGAAGACATGGGAATCTATTATTATCATGTTGATGAATATAATTTTTTTCAAGAAATCAATTCTATTGATGAAATATTTAGAGAATCTGTTGTATTAAAATATGTAGTTGGATACAGTCAGGAGGAGATATCACAAATATTAGACATCCCTATAGGAACAGTGAAATCCCGAATATACAGAGGATTAAGAGAGCTTAGAAGCTTATTAAAGGAGGTGTAGCTGTGGATTGTAATCTAATTAAAGATAAAATGTTAGATTATATAGATGGAGTGTTGAATGAAGAAGAGGAGATATTGTTTAGAGATCACATAGAAGAATGTAATAAATGTAGTATTGAATATAAAGAGACTAAGTCTGCAATAGATTATATAGAAAGCAATGTAAATAAGATTAATGTAATACAGACTATAAACTTAAAACTGAAAGAGTATAGAATTAAACCTATAATAAAGTTTAGAAGAACTACTTTTATTGCAATTATACTTTTATTTATTCTAATGGTTACTGCTATTGCCACAGATAGTTTAGAGGACTTACAATGGTGGAAAAAGGATAGCGAAAAAACAATTACAGCTTGGGAAAAATTGCTTAATAAAGGAGTGGGGCAGAAGTTAAATATATCTGTAATAGATAAGGATATTAAAGTTACGGCTGAGGGAGTAATAGCAGATGAATTAAACACAATTATATTTCTTAGGATAGAAGATTTAAAAGGTGATTTAAGATTTGGAGCTACTACAAGGATAGATGAAGATTCATTTTTAAATGAAGATTTCCCAATTAAGGTTGGGGGTGATATTTTGGATCATTCTGAAAAAGCTAATAATTCCCAAGGTGAAGAGTTACCAGTAATAGCCTCTTATTCAAATTTATATTCAGAAGAAAAAAATACTATCAGAATCATGGTAAGTACTAGAAGTCTAAATGTAGATGAGGGAAATATAAATGTTTATATAGACAAATTATCTACCGTGCTTAATAAAGATGATAAAGCTACAATAAGTATAGAAGGAAGCTGGAACCTAAAAATCCCTGCCAAGAAAATAAAATCTAAATCCTATAATCTAGACAAGACTATTGAATTTGACGGAAATGAAGTTGTTATACAAAAAATAACTATAGCACCAACTAAAACTAATATAGAGTATAAAATGAAAAATTATAATGAAAAACGTGGGTATTCACTAGAAGATGTAAGATTTTCAATCAGATATAGACTTAAAAAGTATGGGTATTCGACTTTATCCTCTGGGCCTGGCTATATTCACAGGAATCCCAAAAATGAGCCTGGATATTCAATAGGGAATCAGATTCTTGAATCCTTATATCTGGAAAGTCCCAACAGGATAAAATTTATTATAGAGTCTTATGAATATGCTGTAGAGGAGAGTAAAAGCTATGATATCTTTATAAATAATCTACCTCAAACTATAGAATACAATGGGAATAAAATAACTATTGAAGAGATTGTATATAATAAAGACAATACTGAAGTTAGAGTAAGAGAAGACACAAGTAAAAATAGAAAATATAGCAGTTCTATTTTTAAAATCACGGCTAAGGATAATCCATCAGCCTTTTCTCGCAGTATGGTAACGGATTATGAATTTAGAGATAAAAAGGACAGAGCGTTAAAGAAGGGAGAAGGAGATGGAAATAGTCGCTTGTTCTATAAGGAGCAGAAGATAGAGCTGAAAAATGGCTTAGTATGGGGGAAACCAGAAATACATGAATCCAAAACTGAGGAATTAATTCCTGAAAAATTTCATGTACAAGGACAAAGATATATTGAATACCTAAATAAAGAAACAACTATAAAACTAAAGTAGTGGATATCCACTACTTTTTGTTATAACTAGAGGAAAACGGGTAAAAATACGAAAATATGTAAATAATTTAAGTAAAATAAACAGGGGTGATTCTGTGGAAAAAACTTTTATCATGATCAAGTCCGATGGAGTAAAAAGAGGACTTATAGGGGAAATCATAGGGAGAATTGAAAGAAAGGGATTTAAAATAACAAAAGCAAAACTATTTCAACCAGGTAGAGAGTTGATAGAAGAGCACTATATGGAGCATAGAGAAAAGCCTTTTTTTAGAGAATTAGTTAATTTTATTTTAGAAGGACCTGTTATGGCTCTGGAAGTAGAGGGAGAATCAGCTATAGAGGTTATGAGACTAATGATAGGACATAGGGATTTTAAAATAGCTGCACCTGGTACCATAAGGGGAGATTTTGCAAATTCTTTAACAGAAAATATAATACATGGTTCAGATTCAGTAGTTAGTGCAGAGAGAGAATTAAATTTGTGGTTTAACTAGAACAGCCTTAGGGCTGTTTTTTTATGGACTAGTAAATTTTTCATCATTCAATAAAGAAGTTCACAATGCAATAAATATAAATTATAATAGATAGTGTCAAAAGTAATGATGTTTGAATAAAGATATAATTATAATATAGAATTTTAATGGAGATGACTATGATGAAAATAATAATTCAAAAATTTGGTGGAACTTCTGTAATGAATGATGAGCGAAGGAATTTAGCTATAGATAAGATCAAAGCAGCAATAGATAAACATTTAAATCCTGTTGTAGTAGTATCTGCTATTGGAAGGGCAGGAGATCCATATGCAACAGATACGTTGATTCAACTTGCTAAATCTGTAGGGATAGAACCTAATCCAAGAGAATTGGATATTTTAATGGCATGTGGAGAAATTATATCTGCTACTGTTATGGCAAATACACTAAAGGTAAGAGGATATGAAGCAGCCGTATTCACTGGTGGGCAGGCAGGTATTATAACGGATGAGAACTTTTTGGATGCGAAAATATTACATGTTGAACCTATGAGAATATTAAAGAGCTTAGAAGAAGGAATTATACCAATAATTGCAGGGTTCCAAGGAACCACAGAAAAAGGAGATATTACAACATTAGGAAGAGGAGGATCTGATGTAACTGCATCTATAATGGGGGAAGCCTTAAATGCTGAATTAGTAGAAATATATACAGATGTAGATGGAGTAATGACTGCAGATCCTAAAATAGTACCCGACGCTAAGGTAATGGATACAATATTTTATAATGAAGTATTTCAAATGGCAGAGTATGGTGCAAAAGTATTGCATCCTAAGGCAGTAGAAATAGCAATGCGTTCTAATATACCCATAGTTATTAGAAATACAAGTTCAGACTATAATGGTACATTAATTACCAATTATCATAGAACTAGATCTTATATAGAAGAAGATACGAGAATAATTACATCAGTTGCTAATATAAATAATAGAATTCAAGTTAAGATAATACCTGATAAATTAGACTATGAGAGTCAAGAAATATTATTTGACAGTATTGCAAAGGCGGGAGTAAGTATTGACATGATAAATATATACCCCGAACAAATATTTTTTATAATAGATGAGAAGCAATCAATAGTATTAGAGGCAGTATTGAAAGAATTGAATTATGAATATGAATTAATTACTGATTGTACTAAAGTTACTATTATTGGTAATAGGATGAGAGGTATACCTGGAGTAATGGCAAAGGCTGTTTCAGCATTAGTAAAGGAAAACATAGAAATACTTCAGACATCAGACTCCCATACTACAATTTCTTGCCTAATAAAAAGTGAGCATACAAATAGAGCGGTAAATGCTTTACACAAATATTTTGAACTGGGTAAATAATTTAGGAACGGTGATTACACCGTTCTTTTATAATCCATAGAAAAAATAAATTTTGTTTAATTATAACCTTTCCTATATGGGTTTCAAGAAAAGATTATTTAATATGTCAATGCTTTAAATGGAAGGCTTTAGTTATATTTTACTTGTAAATAACATAATTTAATAATAAAATGAGATAAAGGAATAATTATGGGGGGAAGAGATGAAGATTAATTGGAATTCTAAATATACAACTATATCAATTTATTCATTTTTTGTAATTTGTGCTGGTATAATTTTTTATTTAATTGCATCAGAGGTAAGTACGTTTCAAATTAAAGTAGGAGAAGTTATATCGATATTTATGCCAATTATAATTGGCTTTGTTATGGCATATCTTTTTAATTTTATTCTAAGGTTTTACGAAGAAAAAGTGCTACGTTTTAACTCTTTAAAGAGAATTAAACCAAAGTTTGTAAGATTTATAGGCTTAATTTTGACTTATGCAACAGTTATACTATTAATCTATATATTTATGAAATTTGTATTTCCTCAAATTTATTCAAGTATAATGGGATTAGTAAACGATATACCTTCCTATGTAAGTAAAATCACAGATTTAGTAAATGACTTTAATAGTAAATATGAAATACAGGAAGAATATTATAATTTTATAGTAGCGAAATGGAATGAATATAGGGATAGTATTATAAGATTTGCAACAAATCTTATACCTGTATTAGGAAATACGCTTAAAACTATATTGTCCAGCGTATGGAATATAGTTCTTGGCATTATAATATCAATGTATTTATTAATAGACAAAGAGAGATTCTTAGCATTAAGTAAGAAAACGACTAGAGCTTTATTCTCTGAAACAAGAGCCAATAGGATAATAGAGCTAGCAAATAGAGGGAACAATATATTTGGGAAGTTTTTAAGTGGTAAGATATTAGATTCTTTTATAATAGGTGTTTTAACATTTGTGGTTATAACTATATTTAAGATGCCCTACACAATCCTAATATCATTTATAGTAGGTATAACTAATATAATTCCGTTTTTTGGACCATTTATTGGGGCTATACCTTCAGCGATAATCATTTTATTTGTTTCACCTATTAAGGCATTATGGTTTTTAGTAATAATACTTATAATCCAGCAAATAGATGGTAATATTATAGGACCTAAGATATTAGGAGATTCACTAGGAATATCTGCATTTTGGATATTATTTTCTCTATTAGTTACTGGGAAATTGTTTGGGTTATTAGGTATGATTATCGGGGTGCCATTATTCGTATTTATATACTCTATTATCAAAGAAATAGTAGAAGGTAGATTGAAGAAAAAAGGTTTGCCATATAAGACTGATGAGTACATGTAAATGAAATCAGGTGAGAAAAATTCTCACCTGATTTTTTATAACGAATAGAAAAGTTCTCATTTATCTTTGACTTTATAAAGAGAACTTGGTCTCAATGGATTTTAGAAAAAACTGCCTATAATACTTCTACAGAAGATTTTTGTATTTGTGAATTAATTCCAAATCCAATATTGCAATTAACCTAATACTTCTTTTAATTTTTCAATAAATATTTTATTTTCTTCCATAGTTCCTATGGAAACTCTTATAAAATCTCCGCCCATAGGTCTTATAATAACTCCTTTTTTTTGCATTTCAATAAATACATCTTGACCATTTTTGCCTACATTAACAAATATATGATTTGTTTCTGATGGTGGATAGTAAAATCCTAATTTATCAAATTCATTATAGAGATAATTTCTTCCTTCTAGGTTAATATCATAGCTTCTTTGCAGAAATTCTACATCTTCTATAGCTGCTATTGCCGCAGCTTGTGCTAAGATATTAACATTAAAAGGTCCTCTAACTTTATTTATATTTTCTATAATATTTTTATTTCCTATAGTATAAGCTACTCTGATGCCAGCCAATCCATAGGCTTTAGAGAAAGTTCTCATAACTAAAAGATTAGAATATTTCTTTAATAACCCTATTGTATTATGAGGGTAATCATCTCTAGTTACATATTCCCGATATGCTTCATCTGATATAACTAAAATATTTGAAGGTACCTTATCCAAGAAATCTACAAATTGTTTTTCTGTAATCATAGTACCTGTTGGATTATTTGGATTACATATCCAGATGATTTTAGTTTTATTAGTGATTTTACCTAATACACCATTTAAATCAAATGTGAATTCTTTTAATGGAACTATTACAGGGGTTCCTCCCATCATTTCTGTAGTTTGTATGTATCTTGGGAATGTAATGTCAGCCATTATTATTTCATCATCTTTGTTAATATATGCTTTTGCTATCATGTCAATCATCTCGTCAGATCCACTGCTTGGTAGAACCTCACTAACATCTACTCCAAGTTTAGAAGCTAGAATTTCTTTTAAATCAGTAGAATTACCATCAGGATAAATAGCTAATTCATCTAAGGTATTGATTATAGCATCTCTAACCTTTGGTGAACAACCTAAAGGATTTTCATTAGATGCAAGCTTTATTACCTTGTCAAGTCCATACTCCCTTTTAACATCCTCGATTGGCTTTCCAGGCTTATATGGCTGTAGATTTTTAATTTCTTCCCTAAAACTAATTGACAATATGAACAACTCCTTTCTATTGGACTAATATTAGTGTAACAAGATATGTGTGATAAAAAAAGACTATGATAATAATATGTCTTATGATATAATCAAAAGGGTAACTAATTTTTTGAGTCTATGCAAGAAGAATTGACTAAAAATTTTGTGAAATGTGTAAAATAGGTATGAGAGATTTTCAATAAATCTTTTAAATAAATATGCTGGTTAAGGGGGAAATGTATAATGAAAACATATTCAGCTGATAAAATCAGGAATGTAGCTTTACTAGGACATAGTAGTAGCGGAAAAACAACTTTAACTGAAGCAGTACTATTTGCAACAGGCGTAACAAAAAGACAGGGAAGAGTAGAAGATGGAAATACAGTATCAGATTTCGACAAAGAGGAAATCGCACGTAAGGTGTCCATTGGTACAACTGTTATCCCTGTAGAATGGAAAGACACAAAATTCAATTTGTTAGACACACCAGGATATTTCGATTTTATTGGTGAAATGTATGGTGCAAAAAGGGCATCTGAAGGCTCTGTATTATTAGTTGATGCTTCCTCTGGAATTGAAGTAGGTACAGAGAAGGCTTGGAAAAATTTAGAGAAATACGTAACACCAAGGATTATTTTCCTTAACAAAATGGATAAAGAAGAGGTTAACTTTGAAAATTTATTATCTAATTTAAAGGAAGAATTTGGCGATAAGATAATACCTTTCGCTTTACCTATAGGTGTATCTAGTAGTTTTAAAGGCTTTGCGTCTGTAATTGACGAAAAAGCTTATGAATATAGTGGAACTCAAAGGAAAGAAGTAGAACTTACAGATGACCAAAAAGTTGAGATAGATTCTATCAGAGAAAGTCTAATGGAAAAGATAGCGGAAACAGACGAAGAATTAATGGAGAAGTATTTTGAGGGAGAGGCGTTTACGGAAGCAGAAATATCTAAAGGTTTGAGGCTAGCAGTAGCTCAAGGAGATTTAGTACCTTTAGTTGTAGGATGTGCAGAAAAAGCAATAGGTGTTGATTTCTTATTAGAAGTTATAGAAAGATATATTCCATCTCCAAAGGAGATTGGTAGCGTAAAGGGATTAAAGGATGATAAAGAAGTTGAAAGAAAAATTGATCCTAGTGAACCATTCTCTGCAGTGGTATTTAAGACAATTATTGACCCATTTGTAGGTAAATTAACTTTATTTAAAGTAATATCAGGCAAGATAACTAAAGACATGGAATTATATAATTCTACAAAGGACAAACAGGAAAAACTAGGGGGACTATTTGTACTTAGAGGTAAAAACCAAATCGAGGTTTCTGAAATACAGGCAGGAGACATAGGAGCTACTTCAAAGCTAAACTTTACTAGAACAGGCGATACTTTGTGTGCAAAGAACAATCCTACACTTTATGAAGAAATTAAATATCCACAACCAACATTATTCTTAGCTGTAGAACCAAAGGCCAAAGGTGATGAAGAAAAGATTGGTACATCTTTACAAAGGTTGACAGATGAGGATCCAACTTTTATTGCACAAAGAAATGCTGAAACTAAACAGTTGCTGATCGGTGGACAGGGAAATATGCAGTTAGCAGTTATTGTTGATAAACTGAAAAATGCTTTTGGAGTAGATGTTAATTTAACTAATCCAAAGATTGCTTATAGAGAAACAATTAAAGGAACAGCATCCGTTCAAGGAAAACATAAAAAACAATCAGGTGGAGCAGGTCAATATGGGGATGTTCATATAAGATTTGAGCCTTGTGAAGAAAAATTTGTTTTTGCAGAAGAGGTATTTGGTGGTGCAGTACCAAGAAACTACTTCCCAGCAGTAGAGAAGGGACTTATAGATTCCTTGGAACATGGAGTTTTAGCAGGATATCCAGTAGTAAATTTAAAAGCTATACTGTTTGATGGTTCTTATCATCCAGTAGATTCTAATGAAATGGCATTTAAAATTGCTGCATCTTTAGCATTTAAGAAGGGTATGGAGGCAGCGAAACCTATATTGCTTGAACCTATAATGAAGTATGAAATATCAATACCGGAAGATTATATGGGTGATGTAATGGGAGATATGAATAAACGTAGAGGTAGAATATTAGGAATGGAACAACAGGATGATGGAACTCAAAAGGTTACAGCAGAGGCACCCCACTCAGAAATGTTTGAATATGCCATAGATTTACGAGCTATGACCCAAGCAAGAGGAAGCTTTACAATGGAATTTATTAGATACGAAGAAGTTCCAACTAATATTGCAGAAAAGATTATAGCAGAAGCAAAAGCGGAAAGAGAATAATGAAAATAAAAGTCCAGCCTTAATTGGCTGGATTTTTTATGTAGAATTAAAGATATTAAGGGTATATATCAATATATGTTATTATTGGAGGGATAGCTGTGTATAAAATATATACTTTTGGAGATTTTGATATCAGATACAATGATGAGAGTATTTTAGATACAAAAGGATACCAGTATAGGATGTTGGCACTTTTTAAATATTTTATAACCTTTAATGAAAAAAAGCTATTGCCTGAAAGTATTATTGAAGATTTATGGGCAGATAATGAATTTCATGATCCCAAAAACGTATTAAGAACACAGATATCTAGATTAAGAAGAATGATAAACTTAGATGATAAAAATCTTAAACAATTCTATAGAATAGAACATTCAAATGGATACTATGTATTTAAAACAAATGATAATTGCGTATTGGATGTTCAATTATTTAAAGAACTTATAGATGAAGGTAATTCGCTAAAAGAAAATGATCCCCAAAAATCCCTTTCATTATTAGAAAAAGGATTGAAGCTTTATAAGGGAGAATATTTGAGAGAGATAGAATATGAAGAATGGATTGTACCCATAAGAAATAGATATCGTAGATTATATTTGCAAGGATTATTTAATTATATAGAATTATTGAAGCAGAAGAAGATGAATGAAGAGATAATTAAGACTTGTGAAGAAGCTATCCAATATGAGCCTTATGATGAGGTCTTGCATATGTACTTTATTGAAGCTTTAACAGAGGTGGGAGAGAAAAGATATGCAATTAGCCATTATGAATATATCACTTCTAGACTATATAGTCATATAGGTATAAAACCATCTCCCAAAATGAAAATGTTATATAAAAAGATGCAATTAGATGAAGAAAGCTTAAAAGATGATATTAACTTAAGTAAAATAGATGAAGAATTAAAAGAAGATTATGAAAACAAGGAGGCATTGATTTGCGAACCTTATTATTTTAAATTCTTATATAATTTGGAAACGAGAAAAAAATCAAGGAATATGAAAGATAATAAATTTTTAGGAATATTAACTATAGAGAACAAAGGATATCTTTCGATAGATGAAGAGGATAGAAAGGAATCCATGAGAACATTAGAGGAAATAGTATATAATAATCTTAGGAAAGGAGATGTATTATCTAAATGGAATAGCAGCCAATTGGTTTCTTTACTATATGATATAGAAGAAAAGAGTCTAAATATAATTGTAAATAGGTTACAGAAAAGGTTTCAGGAAAAATGTAAGAATAAAAATATAATATTAAAAATTAGATTTAAGTCTCTATAAATTAGTATATAAATTAATATTATCCTACTAGCCGTATATGGTTGGTAGGATTTTTTTATACTTAATGGACAAATCTTCACTTGTTTTTGATTTTTTAAAAAGAACTTAATCTGATTTGGTTTCAAAAAATTATATTAGGATACTTTTATAGAAGTTTTTGATAAAAATTAAAATGAAATTGATTTGTAATGTTTAAGAAATCTATATGAAGTTTCTTAATGGTATAAATAGCATAAGATAAAAAATGAAAGCATAAAGTTTATAGTTAGTAATGGAGGTGATATGTAAATGAAAAAAATATTTAAAATATCTGTTGTATTTGTTTTGGTACTATCAATGTGTGTGAGCATGGGACTAAGTTCATATACAGCCGAGCCCAATGAAAATTATTACTATGTAGATCCAGAGAATCCGCCAGTAGACCCAGAGGTTCCACCAGTAGACCCAGAGAATCCGCCAGTAGATCCAGAGAATCCACCAGTAGACCCAGAGAATCCACCAGTAGACCCAGAGAATCCGCCAGTAGACCCAGAGAATCCACCAGTAGACCCAGAGAATCCGCCAGTAGACCCAGAGAATCCACCAGTAGACCCAGAAAATCCGCCAGTAGACCCAGAGAATCCGCCAGTGAATCCAGAGGTTCCACCATTAGTACCAATTATACCAACTACAGATCTAGTGATAAATCATATAGAAAAATATGATTTTGAAGAAGAGTTGATAGAGACAGAAATCCTAGAAGGATTAGAAGTAGGTGGAGTAATTTTTAGCTTGGATTATGTTAAGGAGTTTGAAGGTTTATCTTTCGTAGAAAGCGATGTAGAAGAAATCATTTTGATAGAAGGGGAAAATATTATTAATTTATATTATACATTTCTATCGGGCGAGTATATACCGGAAAATCCAGACTTTCCACCAGGAGAAGGAGAAGAAATAGAATCGCCTTATATAGAAGAATTCTGGGATGGAGAGCTAGGACCATTTGAGGATGAAGAAGATGTTTCAAGAATTAATTCATTTAGTTTGGTGAGCTTAGAATCTTATCCCGATGAAGTAAATAATAAGACTTGGCCAAATCCAGGTTCCTTACTATTAAACAAATCAGGAATAGAAGTACCAGGGACTGGAAATCAATGGGAAATAACTTTGGAAATCCAAGGAAAAGATAAGGTAGAAACATCAGATATTGTATTGGTTATAGACCGTTCTGGCAGTATGTCGGGTCAAAAAATCACAGATGCTAAAAATGCAGCTAAGAACTTTGTAAATACCTTATTAAGTGATTCTAGCAAAAACCATATAAGAATAGCTGTAGTATCTTTTGCTGGAGATGTAACTGTAAATTCAGGATTCCAAAGTTATAGCGGAAGGAATTCGTTGATATCAGCTATTAATAGTTTAAATGCTAATGGTGGTACCCATATTCAGGCAGGGATTAGGCAGGGGAGTGCTTTATTAAATGGTAGTATTGCTAATTATAAAAATATAGTATTGCTTGGAGATGGTGCAGCAACTTATAGTTATAAGCCTAATAGTCCCAACAGCTATTTAGAATTTTGGAAATATGAAAGTAATAGAACCTATTCTAGAACAACTTCTGCAATACCTGAATCTGGTTTTAATTATGGTTCAACAGTAGGTGCTGGTAACAGTGAATATACAGAATATCAAACAGGAGGAACTGGGCAAAATAGATATAGCTATAACTATAGACATGGAGCTCATGCTGTGGCTGAAGCAGAGTTTGCCAAATCAAAGGGATATGAAATTTATACTATAGCTTTAAATGCAGGATCTGAAGGAGATTGGACACTAGAAAACATTGCAAGTTCGGGGAATTATTATTCAACTGCTAGCTCAAGTAATCTAAATATTATATTCCAAGAAATTGCAGAAAGACTTTCCAATGCAGCTACTGGTGCTGTAGTAACAGACCCATTAGGAGATATGTATTCAATACTAGGTATAAATGCCGGTAATTATAATAGCTTAATAACCGTAAGTCATGGAACATTAAGTTACGATACAACTACAGATAAAATAATTTGGAATATTGGAACTATAAACGAAGGTATAAAATATTGGATGAAATATAGAGTTACATTGGATTATAGTGCGGAGGGTGGGGTGTTCTATCCAGCCAATAAACCGACTTATATTGAATATGAAAATATAGACGGAAATGATGCTAAGAAATATTTTCCGATACCAGAATTTAGATTGAGGGCTTTGACATTTACAAAACTCTTAAATAGTTCAGGATATGGAGATAAAGACTTCGATATTATATTAGAAGGACCAACTGGACAGTATAAAAAGACTTGGGCTGTATCTCTTAATTCAGGGCAGTCAAAATCAATCAAGGGCCTATTACCTGGAACTTATACAGTTAGAGAAATTGTACCAATGAACTTCAAATTAATAGGTATGAGCGGTGGGGGCATTAGTTATGTATCAGGTAACACATACGAGCTGACAATAGGGTATGATGATTGGAATGTTTCAATAGATGTAATAAATGAAAGAGATAATGATGGATGGTTCTGGGAAGATCCAGATCCAAAGGTAAATAGCTTTACCGTAGGTGAAACGAGAAATCATAGTTCTCTGCCAATTAAAGATAAATTACTATATACAAAACTAGATTACTTTATTATACCAGCAACAGTGGAAATAGATAATAAATTTAATAATGCATAAAATGCAACAGAGGAAGGGGGAATTATGGGGTGGAAGAGAATGAAATTAAAGAAGAAGAATTAAAAGAAAAAACTAAGAAAAAGAAATTAGAAATCATTGGCAATATATTCTTTACAATCTTCATGATGATTATGATTGTACTAATATTTATAACTGTTCAATCAAAGATTACAGGTAAAGAGCCCACGCTACTTAACCATAGATTATATATAGTAGATAGTGGTAGTATGAGTCCAACTATAAAGATAGACTCTATGATAATAGTAAGAGAATTAGAGGCTAATGAAATAAACAAAGGGGACATTATTACCTACTATGGACATAACAAGAATTCTAGAATTACCCATAGGGTAATAGATATAGAAAATCATGGTGAATTTTTTACAACTAAAGGTGATGCCAATGAAGTTAATGACCCAATGCCCCTTGAAGGAAAACAATTGATAGGTAAGGTAGTATTCAAAGTCCCATTAGTAGGCAAGGTTTTTAGAGTATTAAATACGAAATTAGGAATGGGAATCCTTATAACATTGACAATTTTGTGGATAATAATGCCGATGATTGTAGGGAAATTGAGAAAGTCAAACAAATATGTAGTATAAGGATGGATGCTTATGAGAAAGAAAATAATTGCAGTATCCACAATTGCATTAATAATTTTAATTTCGACGGTTGTTTTTGCATGGTTTATATCAACTGAATCTATTGCTAATAAATTTAAAATGGGCACAATTAAGGTTGAAGTCTTAGAACCAGGCTTTGAAGATATAACAGATGTAAGTACTGGAACCTATACAAAGAATGTTCAGGTAGCAAGCCTAGGAACAAAAAGAACTTATGTAAGGATCAGATTAATTCCAGAATGGAGTGAACCTAGTTTACCAATATCTAATGTTCAACTAAATTTAAATCTTGGAGATTGGGTTGATGGCGGAGATGGACATTACTATTACAAATATTATTTGACGAAGGATCAAGTAACAAGCTTATTGCTCGAAAGTGTAACTTTTACATCTTTAGGTCCCGAATATGATGGAAAGACTCTCAGCATAAAGGCAGTAGCAGAAGGTGCCCAAATAACCCATAATGCTTGGAAGGATATATGGGGAATATCAACATTACCTTTTCCAGAAGGAGTTCCAGCACCATAAGGGAAGTAAAAATTGGCAAACTTAAGGAAACTTAAGGACGCAAAGCTATAGGGCCTTCTTTTGATGGCAGCCTAGCTGCAAAATAGGATTAAAATTAAAAGGAGGAAAAGAAATGAAAAAGCGTAGTATAATGTTAGGATCAGTAGTTATTTTGGCAGTACTATTAGTAGTCGGTGGTACAATGGCATGGTTTACAGCAGAAGCAAAGCCGGTAGTAAATACTTTTAAAGCAGGTACAGTTGATATTAATTTAATTGATGAGTTTCCAGAGAATGGTATAGAAAATGTGAATCCAGGAGATACACATTCTAAGGTAGTGCGTGTTGAGAATATTGGTTCAAAAAGAGCATATATAAGAGTTAAATTAACTCCTGAATTTAATCCGGAATTACCAGTTGATGTTGTAGAATACACAATATTATCTGATTGGATTGACGGTGGAGATGGATGGTATTATTATAAAAATATAGTACAGCCAGGAGCTGCTACATCAAATGTAATAGAAGAAGTAAAATTTAAAGGCAGAGAAATGGGGAATGAATATCAAGATGCTACATTTACATTAACAGTAGAAGCTGAAGCAATTCAAGCAACTAATGGTGCAATCAATGACCAATGGGGCATTAACCCAGTTGATCTAGGTCTAGAAGTATTACCATAATATAATCTAAGGAAGGCATATGCCTTCCTTAGAAATACCTCGTAAGGAGGGTAGGATATGAGGAGATTTTTATCTAAAACATTTATCTTTATAGGAGTTCTTTCCTTAGTTCTAGGAACTTTAAATTCATTTGGTCGTAGTATTTCTTATGCTGAAGACTTGGAGCTAATAGGAACTGATTTAGGATTGGAGATAATACCAACTAGTACAAAATTGTTTGATTTAAATAGATTAAATCCAGGTGATACAAAAGAGGCCAAGATCACTATAAAAAATAATTACAGATCGTCATTTTATCTATATATGAGGGCGGAAAGAATGAGTCCAATTCCAGAAGAAGGAGATATAGATTTATTTGAACAATTAAATTTGACAGTGTATCTTCATGGGAATATAGTTTACTCTGGATCGATGAAAGATTTTGCTACTTCTAGTATCAGTTTAGGAGTATTTAATCCTAATGATATTAAGGATTTAAATGCGGCAGTTTATTTACCGGGACCAGAAACAGGTAATGAATTTCAGGGTGCGGGAGTAGAGGTAAAGTGGATTTTTATAGCTGAATCTGATGTTCCAACAGAAGAACCAGAAGAACCAGAAGAACCAGAAGAACCAGAAAAACCAGAAGAACCAGAAGAACCAGAAAAACCAGAGGAATCAGAGGAATTTGAGGAACAGGAAGAAATAATAGAAGATAGGATTCCGGAAACAATACCAGAAGAAAATGAGGAAGAAATAATAGGAGAGAAAATTCCAGAAGTTGCACCTAAAATAATTGAAGAGGAAGAAATAATAGAAGAGAAAATTCCACAATCAGTTTTGAAAATGCCAAGAACTGGTGAAATTCCATCTAGCTTATTCTACGGTGCAGGAATGTTATTTTTATTCATAGGAGTTCAGATGGGATTTAAGAGGAAAAAATAGCTGGAAACTAATCTTCCAGCTATTTTGTTTATATAGGCATCTAAGATGTGTATATTTAAATAAAATAGAATTAAATTATTACAAAAAATTAACTTTTAAACCTTGGAATTAATATGTTAGAATTATGTTAACTTAATATTCAAATTATATGACAAGTACAAAAGTGTAAGAATATCTTTTGTAAACTGTCAAGCGATAAAGGCAAACTTGAGGAAACTCAAGGACGCAAAGCTATAGGGCCTAAAGAAGGCAGCCAGCTACCGAAAGGAGAGTTTAAATGAAAAGAAGATATTTTTCCATAATATATATACTTGTTTTTCTATTTGCTTTTGCAGGACAAGCTATTGGGGAATCTCTATATACAATATCGGCTTTAGATGACAATCTTGTTAAAGTTGAAAGTTTAAAAGAGGATAAAGGTATGAGAATTATGGTTGAAAAAGAAAGTGAAAAGTACTATTATAGTCTAAATAAAACAGTTGAAATAATTCCTCTACAATTAGGAAAAGGAACATATACAATAAAAATATTGCAAAATACATCTGGAGATAAATATAAGGTAGTTCAAAAACAGGATATAAATGTTATAAATAATAATTTAAGTGAAATATATTTGGCTTCTACACAACCAGTTTATTGGGATGATAAGGAAAAAGTAATAGAATTGGCCCAAAATCTAACTAAGGGAAAAAACACAGATAAGGAAAAAATAGAATCTATTTATAAATATATTGTAAATAATATAAAATATGATTATAATAAAATTAAGGGATTATCAAATGATTATGTACCAGAAATTCATAAGGTATTAGCTGATAAATCTGGAATATGTTATGATTATGCAGCTCTTTTTGCGGGTATGCTAAGATCCCTTGGAATACCAACTAAACTAGTAAAAGGATATAAGAGTGATTTAAAAGAATATCATGCTTGGAATCAGGTGTTCTTAGATGGGAAGTGGGTTGTTATAGATACCACATATGATGCTGCTTTGAAAAAAGATAATGTAAAGATTAGTATGATTAAAGATGCTATTGAGTATAATAATGTAAGAGAATATTAGTATAATAAAATTTTATTTGCTCTTAAAGATGAGAAAAATCCAGCAGAGCAAATATTTTTGACAAGAAGGACAAAGAAAGTCAAAGTCAAAGGAGGATTTATATGCCTGGCCTAAGTAATATGATAGAGAGATTTATTAAATCTATGATAGAGATGGCGGAAGATAGTACAATAGAAATACAGAGGAATGAATTAGCTGAAAGGTTTGATTGTGCACCTTCCCAGATAAATTATGTATTAACCACCAGATTTACCCCTTATAAAGGCTATTATATTGAGAGTAGAAGGGGTGGAGGTGGGTATATTAAGATTATAAAAGTAGGAATAGATGAAAATGAAGATATTAATACTATTATAGTTGACATTATTGGTGAATCAATTACAAAAAATAAAGCATATCATATAATTGATGGACTAATTGAAGAAGGATTTATTAGCGAGAGAGAAGGCGATATTATGAAAGCTGCAATAGGAGATAGGGCTTTAAATAAAGAAGATGTAAATAATCGTAATAAATTAAGAGCTGATGTTTTA
Source organism: uncultured Tissierella sp. (assembly GCF_902479755.1). Lineage (NCBI taxonomy): Bacteria > Bacillati > Bacillota > Tissierellia > Tissierellales > Tissierellaceae > Tissierella > uncultured Tissierella sp. Next base: position 81,664 of record NZ_CABSQO010000007.1, read on the forward strand.
AAAAACATTTTGCTTATTCTTGTTAAATAGGAGGTGTTATTCTTGTTATGTCAGGCCTGTGAAAAAAACAATGCAACTATTCATTTTACTAAAATAATCAATGGTAGTATAGAAGAAATGCATCTATGTGATTCTTGTGCTAAGAAAAATAACGATTTAGATTTTGAGTTTCCTTTCTCTTTTCAAAAGATTTTTACTGGGCTTATAGGGTCAATGCAGGAAGGGAAAGAAGAAATAAAGAATATCTCATGTCCGCAATGCGGTTTAACCTATAAAAAATTTATGGAAATAGGGAGATTTGGGTGTTCACAGTGTTATGAAACATTTAGGGAAGATGTTGATTCTTTATTGAAAGGAATACATGGACATAATGAACACAAAGGGAAAATACCTACCAAAATAAATAGCCAAACCATTCAAAAAAAGGCCATTGAATCTTTAAGGAATGAATTAGAAGAATCTATAGTTAAAGAAGATTTTGAAAGGGCTGCATTTTTAAGAGATGAGATAAAAAAATTAAAGAGTAAAATTGATGGTTTTGAGGGGTGAGAAATGTGGCAAAATGGCTAGATAGTGAAGGAAAAGAAGAGGATGTGGTAGTTAGTACTAGACTGCGAATTGCAAGAAATATGGCAAATTATAAATTCCCAGATTTTATGACTATGGATGAATCTGAGTATGTCACAGAAGAAGTATTAGGTGTTATGAAAAATAAAGAAGATATATATAGATTCTATAGGGTTAAAGACTTATCTGAGTTGGAAAGTTCCGTACTTGTTGAAGAGCATTTAATAAGTCCAAATCTTGCTCAGAGTACAAGAAATGGAAGTTTCCTTTTGAGAGGTGATGAAAAGGTCACTATAATGATTAATGAGGAAGATCATATTCGAATACAAGTATTGTTATATGGATTAAATATTGAAGAAGGCTGGCGAATTTGTTCAAATATAGATGATTCCTTAGAAGGAAACATTGAATATGCCTTTCACGAAAAATTTGGATATTTAACTTCTTGTCCGACTAATGTAGGAACTGGACTTAGAGCATCTGTAATGGTCCATCTTCCCTGTTTAGCAATGACAGGACACCTCAATACTATTATAGATGGGTTAAGTAAAATAGGTTTAACTGCAAGGGGGCTTTATGGTGAGGGTTCTAAAGCTCTAGGTCATCTTTTTCAGATATCTAATCAGACTACATTAGGAGAAAAAGAGGAAGATATTATTAAAAAGTTAAATAAGGTTATATTACAAATAGTATCGAGGGAAAGAAGTACTAGAGCATACATGATGGATAAGAGAAGTTTAGAATTAGAAGATAAAGTATTTAGATCCCTTGGAATTTTAAATTATAGTAGGCTTATATCATCTACTGAAGCAATGGCACACTTATCTAATGTTAAATTAGGATGTGATATGGGCATAATAAAAGGTATGAATACAAAAGATATTGTCAAACTAATGATAGATATACAACCTGCTAGTATACAGATGAACTTGCATAGAGATATGCTAAAGGATGAAAGAGACATGTATAGAGCACAAATAATAAGAAATAATTTGATTAATATGGAGGGTTAGTAGATATGGCTATGTTTGGAAGATTTACAGAAAAAGCACAAAAGGCAATACTCTTATCTCAAGAGGAAGCTAAAAATTTAAAACATAATTATGTAGGCACAGAACACCTATTATTAGGATTAATAGCAGAGGGAGAAGGAGTAGCGGCAAAAGCCTTATCACAATCTGGTGTTACTTTAGATGAAGCTAGAGCAGAGGTGATCTCGGCTATTGGTGAAGGTCAGTATGGGGCAGATATTTTGGGATTTACTCCTAGGACTAAAAGAATATTTGAGCTAGGTTTTATTGAGGCAAGAAATTTAGGTCATAACTATGTTGGTACAGAACATTTGTTGCTTGGATTACTAGCTGAAGGAGAAGGTGTTGCAATTGTAGTACTAAAAAAACTTGGAGTAGATATAGAAAAACTTGGAGAATTAGTGCTTAGCATGATAACGGATGTGAGTCCAAAACAAGGGCAGACTATGGAAAGCAATAATTCAAATACTCCTAATTTAGCTAAATATAGCACTGATTTAAATAAATTAGCAGCATCTGGAGAAATTGACCCAGTGATAGGCAGAGCAAAAGAAATAGAAAGAGTTATTCAAGTTTTAAGCAGGAGAACTAAAAATAATCCCGTTCTTATTGGTGAGCCAGGTGTAGGAAAAACAGCTATTGCTGAAGGATTAGCTCAGAAAATTGTGGAGGGAACTGTACCAGAGATTATAAAAGATAAGAGGGTTGTTACACTGGACTTACCAGGAATGATTGCAGGAGCAAAATACAGAGGAGAATTTGAAGATAGATTAAAATCTGTGATGAAAGAATTAAAAGAAGCTGGGGATGTTATACTTTTTATAGATGAGTTGCATACAATAGTAGGTGCTGGAGCAGCTGAGGGAGCCATAGACGCTTCAAACATATTAAAACCAGTGTTAGCTCGAGGAGAATTACAAGTAGTCGGAGCAACAACTATAGATGAGTACAGAAAGTATATAGAGAAGGATTCAGCCTTGGAAAGAAGACTCCAGCCAATCATGGTAGAAGAACCTAGTGTAGAAGACACTATTAAGATATTAGAAGGTCTAAGAGATAAGTATGAAGCACATCATAGAGTTAAAATAACAGACGAGGCAATAAAGGCGGCTGCTGAATTATCAAGTAGATATATAAATGATAGATTTCTACCTGATAAGGCCATTGACTTAATAGACGAAGCTGCCTCCATGATTAGGATAAACTCTTATGTAGCACCAGAGGAATTAAAGAATTTAGAGGAAAGATTAGAAGAATTATCTCAAGAAAAGGAAGAAGCAATAAATACTCAAAATTATGAAAAGGCAGCAAAAATAAGGGATATAGAAAGACAAGTAAAGGAAGAATTGCAAAATAACAAGGTTAAATGGGAGCAAGAAAAGCAAACCTCAAGCATGGTAGTTAACTATGAAGAAATAGCCAAGGTAGTGTCCAACTGGACAGGAGTACCAATTACGAAGATGACTACAGAAGAATCTGAGAGGCTCTTAAACTTAGAAAATATATTGCACGAAAAGGTGATTGGACAAGAACAAGCAGTAAAAGCTATATCATCTGCAGTTAGAAGATCAAGGGTTGGGCTTAAGGATCCTAAGAAACCAGTAGGTAGCTTTATATTTGTAGGTCCTACTGGTGTAGGTAAGACATATTTAGCAAAAGCTTTGGCAGAAGCTTTATTTGGCGATGAAGAGGCTATGATAAGAATAGATATGTCAGAATATATGGAGAAACATTCTGTTTCTAGATTAATAGGTTCACCTCCTGGATATGTTGGCTATGATGAAGGCGGGCAGTTAACAGAGGCAGTAAGAAGAAAACCTTATGCAGTAGTTCTATTTGATGAAATTGAAAAAGCTCATCCAGATGTATTTAACATGCTTCTACAGATATTAGATGATGGGAGACTTACGGATTCAAAGGGAAAAACTGTTGATTTTAAAAATACTGTAATAATAATGACTTCTAATGTTGGAGCTACATCTATTAGGAAGCAAAATGTACTGGGGTTCTCTATAGGAAGAGAAGACAATAGGGCAGAATATGAAAGGATGAAAGAAACCATAACTGAGGAATTAAAAAGAACCTTTAGACCTGAATTTTTAAATAGATTAGATGAGATTATAGTTTTCCACAGTCTAGAAGAAGAGCATGTGAAGGAAATCGTTGAGATTATGATAAAAGATTTAGAAAAGCGCCTTTTAAAGATTGGAGTTAAAATAAAGGTATCTGATAATACAAAATCCTATATTGCAGGAAAGGGATTTGATCCAATTTATGGAGCAAGACCATTAGAGAGGACTATAAGAAAGATGATAGAAGATCAGCTAGCTGAAGAAATATTAAGAGGTAATGTTTCTAAGCAAGATAATATAATCATTGATTATGATACTAAAAATGAAAAATTAGCATTTAAAATTTAATAGGGAGCGACGATAGCGTCGCTCCATTATATTATAGGAGAGCAAAATGAAGAAAAAAACTATTTTTATATGTGAAAACTGCGGATACCAGAGTATTGGGCATTTAGGAAGATGCCCAGAGTGTAATTCATGGCATAGTCTTAAGGAAACTATAATTGATGAAAAAAAAGGAACTATCAGTTCTAGGACAAGTATAGAAAGAAAGCCTATCAAAAGGTTGCAAGACGTAATAGCTACAAATAGTGATAGGATTGTAACAAACATAAATGAATTTAATAGGGTAATGGGAGGTGGAATAGTTAAGGATTCCATAACAATACTTTCTGCAAAACCTGGAGCGGGAAAATCTACTTTGCTACTACAAGTAGCAAATGATTTAGCTAAGATGGACTATAAGGTTTTATATGCGTCAGGTGAAGAAAGTGAATCACAAATAAAAAATAGGGCAGATAGGATCATAGAGAAGATTCATCCTAAGGTATGGGTAATGTCTGATAATAGTATGGATAACGTATTGAGAACTATAGAAGAAATTGATCCAGATTTAATTATTATAGATAGTATTCAAACTTTTACTCTTGAAGAGTTCTCCAGTTCTAGAGCTGGATCTCCGACTCAAACAATGGAATGTGCAAATGATTTAGTTCAAATAGCAAAAAATCAAGACAGGCCTAGGGCGATTATTTTAGTAGGACAAATGACAAAAGAAGATGAAATTGCTGGAGTTAGAGCATTAGAACATTTAGTTGATGCTGTACTTATTATAGAAGGTGAAAGCGGAGAAGAGCTAAGGACTTTATTAACTACGAAGAATAGGTATGGTTCTACTGGGGAGATGGGTTTTTTCTATATAACTGATAAGGGTATGATTTCTATAGATAATCCTTCTGAATATTTTATGACGGCTAGAGAAGGAGATGGTACAATGCCAGGATCTGCCATAACTGTAGTCAGAGAAGGAACCAGACCAATTATTCTGGAAATAGAAAGCTTAGTATCAGATTCCTTTACCCCATATCCTTCAAGGATAGGAGAATGTCTAAAAAGAGAACAATTAAATACTTTGGTGTCTATAATAGAACAAAGAGGTGGAATAAGATTCTATGATAAAAATGTAGTTATAAAGACAACTGGAGGAATAAAGCTAAAGGAACAGGCTTCGAATCTTGCAGTACTTATGAGCATCATATCCTCCGTGAAAAATAAAGGCATATTAAATGACACTGTGTTTATATCAGATGTAGGATTAACGGGGGAGTTGAAAAGAGTTCCTTCTCTTGAATCAAGAATCAGAGAATTGGATAGAATGGGATTTAAATATGTATATGTAGCTCCTAATAGCGGGAAGGGAATAAAAACATCAAACCTTAAAATTATAGAATTAGAAACTTTAAAAGATGTAATTAAAAATGTCTTTGATTAAAGATATAAAAATAGGCTTAGAAATTTATTCTAGCCTATTTCTATAATTTTAGATTTATATCCTAAAGGGCAATTACATAATTGATATAAGTTTGCCTATTTCAAGCTAAAAACACCAAGAGTTTTAATCGTACCATATTCTTTTTTTAATATATCGTTTAAGTCTAAATCTAATGTATTACATAAAGCTGCTAGATAAAAAATATATGAGCCTATTTCTTCGTTAAGGACGTCTTTACAACCATCACAAACATTACCTTCAACATGAGTTTTAGCGGCATTTAACATTTCCTCAAAGGTATCTTTACTATAATCTTGTTTGATAGCATGAACAGAAATACATCCACAAGAAGTAACAGATTTCGCTACAGCTCTATTAATTCGAGCATTATACTCATCTAGCTTTGTTATTATATCTAATATACTTTTATGTCTAATAAGAACCTTAGAGACTTGGTCCTGAAAATTCTTACAAGTTGAATTAATATCTGAATTTATAATATTGTCATTCATATTCTCCACTCCCGTCAAAAGATTATTTGCTATAGTTCAATTATACTTATGAAGACAAGCAGTTGTCAAATATTTCTATCAATTATTCCAAAAGATTTCTTAATTTTGAAAATCAATAATAACTTTACAAAATACTAATAAAAAGGGATTGACAACTGAAATAGGTCTATGATACAATATAAACTTTACAATTCCAGCAATTTGATGTATAATAGGATAGAAAAGGTAAATAGGAGGTTTTCAAATGTTTAATGTTGGAGATAAAGTAGTGTATCCTATGCATGGTGCTGGAATTATTGAAGGCATAGAAGAAAGAGAAATATTGGGTGAAAAAAGGAAATATTTTATTATGAGGATGCCTATCGGGGATATGAAAGTTATGGTTCCCGTAGACAACATTGAAGAAGTGGGTGTAAGAGAGATAATTGATAGTACAGATTTAGAACGAGTAATTTCCATACTTAAAGGTAATAAAACAGCTATGCCTCAAAACTGGAATCGAAGATATAGAATAAATATGGATAAGATAAAATCAGGAGATATATTTGAAATTGCTGCTGTTGTTCGTAATCTTCTGATGATGGATTTGGAAAAAGGCTTATCTACAGGTGAAAGAAAAATGTTAAGTTCTGCTAAACAGATGCTATTATCTGAAATGGTTTTAGTTGCAGATTCTGATATTGACAAGGTTGAGCAATTGGTTATAGATGCAATTAAGTGTGAAGAGGAAAATGATACTCTGGAAATTTAATTTGCAAAATAGAAAGATTGGGTTTATTATTATATAAAATTGGTAATAAATATACTAATGGGGGTGAATTGATGATTGATAAAATTTTAAGAGGGGTCATTGGATTAGTAGGGGGATTAATGGGATTTAGTATTTTAACCCTATTTGATAATCTAGGGATCATTAAAATGTTTAGAGAAGGCTGGATTAATTTAGCAGTATACTTAGGAGTTTCTATTTTATTTGGAATTATATTCTTTTCTTTATCATCAAGAATAATTAACAGGGGTAGAAAATTAGTTAAATTAATTGAAAACGAATTGGAAAAATTTTCTGTCTATGATATTACAATATCTTCTGTTGGACTTATTGTAGGATTAGTAATAGCATTTTTATTATCTCAACCAATAAATAATTTGGGAATACCTTATGTTGGAGTTATTGCATCAATTATTATTTATAGTATATTTGGATATTTAGGACTTACTATTCCTCATAGGAAAAAGGACGATATTTCTTCTACCTTAGGAAATATAAAAAGAAGCCCTAGAGATAAGGGCAAATCTCAAAATAGGTCATATCCTAAGATACTAGATACATCTGTTATAATTGATGGTAGAATAGCTGATATTTGTAAAACAGGATTTATTGAAGGACCTCTTATTATTCCTGAATTTGTATTAGAGGAGTTACAGCATATCGCAGATTCATCAGATTCCTTAAAAAGAAATAGAGGAAGAAGAGGATTAGACATACTAAATAAAATACAAAAAGAATTGGATATCGAGGTAATAATAAACGATAAGAAATTTGAAGATGTTCAAGAGGTTGATTCCAAGCTTCTAAAACTAACTCAATTACTTAAAGGGAAAATAATAACTAATGATTATAATCTAAATAAAGTAGCAGAGGTGCAAGGCATAGATGTACTAAATATAAATGAACTGGCTAATGCAGTAAAACCAGTAGTATTACCAGGAGAAGAAATGCTGGTGCAGGTTGTAAGAGATGGAAAGGAATTAGGCCAAGGCCTAGCGTACTTAGATGATGGTACTATGATTGTTGTAGAAAGTGGCAGAAAATTTATTGGTGAAACAATAGATGTAGTGGTGACATCAGTTCTCCAAACTTCTGCTGGAAGGATGATATTTGCCAAACCTAAGTCAATGATAGATAGAGCTGTTTAAGACCCACATGGGTCTTTTTTTCTTTTTTGGTTATAATAAATATTGTTTATTGTTTTAATATACTATGTTATAATACTTTAAGAGGTGAAGAAGATGTATAAAGACTACTATGTATCTGTAATTATTGCCGCCGCTGGAATGAGCAATAGAATGGGAAGCAAGATAAACAAACAATTTATAGCAATAGGCGGTAAACCTATACTTGCCCATACGATAGAAAAGTTTGAGAAATGCAGATATATTGATGAAATAATTTTAGTAGCGAAAGAGGAAGAAATTGAATATTGTAGAAAAGAGATTGTTAAAAAATATAAATTTAATAAAGTGGCTAATATAATTAGAGGTGGAAAAGAAAGACAAGATTCAGTATATAACGGAATATTGGCATTAGATGAAAAAGCGGATATTGTTTTAACCCATGATGGAGCTAGACCATTTGTAAAAATTGAGAATATAGAAGATGGAATAAAAGGTACTATTGATCATGGTGCTTGTGTTATAGGAGTTCCTGTAACAGATACAATCAAAGTAGTAGGAGAAGATAAAACTATAGGTAACACACCTCAGAGAAGTTTGCTTTGGGCCGCACAGACTCCTCAGTGCTTTTTTAAGGATATACTTATTAAGGGATATGAAAATGCCATAGACGATGGATTTTGTGGCACTGACGATAGTTCCATAGTTGAAAGAGCAGGATATGGAGTGAAAATGATAATGGGTTCTTATGAAAATATTAAGATTACTACACCTGAGGATATAATTCTTGCTGAATCTTTATTTAAGGATAAGGATATAATTTTTAGAAGAAGAGAATTCATATTTCAAAGCAGGTAGTATGGAATAGATAGGTGATAATATGAGAGTAGGATTTGGTTATGATGTTCATCAACTTGTAGAGGATAGAAAATTAATTATAGGTGGCATAAAAATCCCTTTTGAAAAAGGATTGCTGGGCCATTCAGATGCAGATGTGCTAATACATGCAATAATGGATAGTATATTAGGAGCATTGGCCCTAGGAGACATAGGAAAACATTTTCCTGATACGGATATGAAATATAAGGATATTTCAAGTATTTATCTTTTATCTCAAGTATTTAAATTAATGAATGAGGAAGGTTATGATATAGGAAATATAGATGCGACAATAGTTGCCCAAAGACCTAAATTAGCTCCATATATTGAAGATATGAGGGCTAGAATCGCAGACATTTTGCATACATCCATAGATAACATAAATATAAAGGCTACAACTACAGAATGGCTAGGTTTTGTAGGCAGAGAAGAAGGTATTTCATCCTACAGTGTTTGTTTACTTCAGAAAAAATAATTGACATGGGATAATACTATTAGTATAATGTGGATATATTATATAGACGAAGATGGGAAATAGTAAATATTATAGGTCATAGAGAGGAAGTTAAATGGTGGAAAACTTCTGTCCTCCCTGATATTGAACCTAGCCCAGAGTTTTTAGGTGATAAAGCTTAAACGGTTGTGCGTTATAACTATTGAGTGAACCTTTTATTAGGTTTATTAGAGTGGTACCGCGGAATTTAACCTTTCGTCTCTTACAAGAGATGGGAGGTTATTTTTTTATGACCTAACCCAGTGAAGGAGCGAAGCGAGTGAACTGTAGGTAGGTCAAACGCAATGAGCACCGAATCTATACGAGCGTAGCGAGTAAATAGATTTGAGTTGCGAAACTGCGTGGATGTCCCAAGGGTTAGAATAAATTTAAATAGAAGAATTAAATTAAATTCTCAATTAGAATCCAGTGAAGGAGTGAATGTAGATCAAACGCACCATTCGCTATGTTTACTTCGCTGTCCGTTAGGACCAAATTCATGCGAGTGATAACGAGCAAATGAATTTGTATAGTGAGACTGCGTAAGTTACTTGGCTAATTGTAAATTAAATTAATAGGAGGAAGATAAAATGAGAATGTCAAAGCTTTATATACCTACTTTAAGAGAAATGCCAGCAGAAGCAGAAATAGCGAGCCATAAGCTACTTTTAAGATCAGGTATGATGAGAAGATTAGTTAGTGGAGTATACTCTTACCTTCCAATGGGATATAGAGTAATAAGAAAAGTTGAGCAGATTGTTAGAGAAGAAATGGATAGGGCTGGATCACAAGAGTTATTGATGTCTGCTATTCAACCAAAAGAGATATGGGAAGCAACAGGAAGATGGGATAATTTTGGACCAGAGATGTTTAGACTTAAGGATAGAAATGATAGAGAATTTTGTCTTGGACCTACACATGAAGAATACTTTACTAATTTAATAAAAGATGAAGTAAAGTCTTATAAACAACTTCCTTTGAACCTTTATCAAATTCAAACAAAATATAGAGATGAGAAAAGACCGAGATTTGGTTTGATGAGATGTAGAGAGTTTATAATGAAAGATGCATATAGCTTTGATGTAGATGAAGAAAGTATGAAAAAAGCTTACGAAGTAATGTGGGAAGCCTATGACAAAGTGTTCACTAGATTAAAATTAAAATATAAAGTAGTTCAAGGTGATACAGGTGCTATGGGCGGGAAGATATCTCATGAATTCATGGCTATGTCTGATGTAGGTGAAAGTCTCGTAGCATATTGTGATCATTGTGATTACGCAGCTACTGACGAAAAAGCAGAAGTAGTTTACAAAGCTAAAGAGGATATACAGAAAGAGTTAGAATTAGAAAAAGTATATACTCCAGAGATAACAACTATTGAAGCGTTAGTGGAATTTTTTAATATAGAACATAGTAACTTTGCTAAAGCTTTAGTGTTCAATGTTGCAGATAAGCCTATAGTTGCAATAATTCCTGGTGACAGAGAGTTAAATGAAACTAAACTATGTAATTATTTAGGTATTGGTGGACATGAATTAGAAATGGCAGATGAAGAGATGATATTAGATATCACAGGTGCAAATAAGGGTTTTACTGGTCCTATTGGCCTGAAAAAAGAGGTTAAGCTTTTAATTGACTCTAGAATCACTAAGATGAAAAATCTAGTTGTTGGAGGTAATGAAACAGATTATCACTTGAAAAATGCAAATTATGGTAGAGATTTTACTGGTGAAGTGGTAGAAGATTTACTTTTAGTAAAAGAGGGAGATATTTGTCCAAAATGTGAAAAATCACTGAAAATGGATAGAGGAATTGAAGTAGGGAATATATTCCAGTTAGGAACAAAGTATTCTGATTCTTTGGGAGCTACTTTCTTAGATGAAAATGGTAAAGAAAAACCATTTATAATGGGATGTTACGGTATAGGTGTTTCAAGATCTGTAGCAGCTATTGTTGAGCAATACCATGATGAAGATGGTATTATATGGCCTTTAGTTGTAGCACCTTATCATGTAATTATAACTATAGTAAACGTGAAATCAGAAGAACAAATAGAATTGGGAGAAAAATTATATAAAGAGCTAAATGCATTAGGTTTAGAAGTCGTTTTAGATGATAGAAATGAAAGAGCTGGTGTTAAGTTTAAAGATAGAGATTTAATAGGGATTCCTGTTAGAATAACTGTAGGTAAAAGGGCAGGGGAAGCTATTGTGGAATATTCTATTAGAGGTAAAGAGGATAAATTGGAAATTAGTATCGATAAATTAATACCTTTAATAAAAGAAGAGTTTTATAAAGAAGGTTTGGTTATATGATTAAATAAAAAAGTGGTCCTAGGACCACTTTTTTTGTCCAAAAAGAAGGATTTTTAAAATGAATGTAGAATATTAATATAATACAGACATAAAGTCAATAGAAGAATACTTAAATATTTAATTATAATTTTATAATAGTCCTTATTTTATATTTTACAGATGAGAATCTAAGAAACTAGGGGAATGGGGGAATTAAAAAAATAAAAATACAGGCATATTATCAGGGAAATATAATATGATGTATATTATATAATCGATGGAGGGATGCTATGTTAGTAAAATTGGAATCTGAATTAATTACGTTATGTGAAGAAGTTGTGGATATATTATATGAATTAAGAGAACAATCGTTAATATCAGAAGAAGAGTTTAATGCCCACTCAAAACAAAAATTGAAATTTATACAAGAAGCAACAAATGTAGTTATATTGCAATAATATTTTTTTGAAAATGGAAATACTATATTAAATCTTAATATTAAGATTTAATATAGTATTTTTATTATAATTAATATTGGGGCTCTGCTTTTGAAATTATATTCAGAAGCTTGACTTCAATGAGTTTTAAGTATATTAACGAAAGCTTTGATTTCATGCAAGTTGCTTATGCAGTAACTAAGGAAAGTTTTTTAATTATGCTTTCATAGAAGTTTTTACTATGATCTATAGAAATGTTTAACGCTATCATTTTGCTAATAAGAGTTTAATCTATATAGTTTCCAAGAAAGGATAGCTTATGATGATTAGATATAGGTCTTTTTTATTTAAAGGGGACAGTTTACACTTAAGGACTAGTGATATATAATATAATATAATTAATTCAGGAGGTGTCAGTTTTGAAAGAAGTTAGATTAAGATTTGCCCCAAGTCCAACGGGTTTCATACATATAGGATCTATTAGGACTGCTTTATACAATTATCTATTTGCTAGAAATAATAATGGTAAGTTTATCTTGAGGATAGAAGATACTGATCAAACTAGATTTGTAGAAGGAGCTATAGAAAATTTAATAGAGTCCTTACATTGGGCAGGAATAGAATATGATGAAGGTGTATTTGTAGAAGATGGTAAGGTTGTGCAAAAAGGCAATCACGGTCCATATATTCAGTCAGAGAGATTAGACATATATAAAAAATATGTAGATGAGCTTATAGAGAAAGGCCATGCTTACTATTGTTTCTGCTCTAAGGAAAGACTTGAGCAGGTACGTGAGGAACAAAAAATTAAAGGATTAGTTCCAAAATATGATGGATTCTGTAGGAATATATCTATAGAAGAGGCGAAGAAAAGAATTGCTAATGGAGAAGAATATGTGGTTAGATTAAAATTACCTCAGAATTATGATGTGAAATTTCATGATTTAGTTAGAGGAGATATTGTAATAAACACTGATGATATTGATGATCAAGTATTATTAAAGTCTGATGGATATCCAACCTATCATATGGCAGTAGTAGTAGATGATCATTTAATGGAAATAACCCATATAGTTAGAGGAGAAGAATGGTTACCATCCACACCAAAACATATCTATCTATATGAAGTGTTTGGATGGGAAAAACCTGTATATGTTCATCTTCCAACTGTATTAAATAAAGATAGAAAAAAACTAAGTAAGCGTCAAGGCGATGTTTCTGTAGAAGATTTTAAAGATAAGGGATATCTGCCAGAGGGATTAGTCAACTATTTAGCATTGGTAGGATGGAGTCCAGAAGATAATCAGGAGATTCTTTCTATGGAAGAGTTAATTCAAAAGTTTTCCTTTGAAAGAGTTTCAAAAACTGGTGGAATATTTGATAAAGATAAACTAGATTGGGTAAATGGTCATTATATAAGATCCTCATCTGTTGAAAGGATCACAGATATGGCTATTCCATATTTGATTAAAGCAGATTTTATAGATAGAGAATTTGTCCAAGATAGATATGAATGGTTAAAGCTATTAGTTCATACAGTTCAAGAAAGCTTAAATACAGTATCAGAAGTAGTAAATAAAGTAGAATTTATTTTTAAAGATTATGTAGATATTCTAGAGGAAGATGCATTAGAGATAATAAAGGGTGAACAGGTAGGAATTGTTCTCACAGCAATTAAGGAAGAATTAAACAATATAGAAGAAATAGATGAAGAATATGCTAAAGGATTTATGAAGATAATTCAAAAGGCTACAGGGGTTAAAGGTAAAAACCTATTTATGCCAGCTAGAGTTGCACTAACAGGTATGGCACATGGTCCAGAGTTTGTGAATATATTGGTTTTACTAGGTAAAGAAAATATACTCAAAAGAATTGATTATGTAGAGAAAAATTATATATAGTGAAAAGTAAAAAACAGTGAATAACTAAAAGTGAAGAGTGAATAGTTTTAAGTAAAGATTTGGGGTTTTCTTATCTATTAGTTATTAACTATTCACTATTAACTATTCACTTCAATAAAGGAGGTTAGATATGAAGATTTATAATACTTTAACTCGAAAAAAAGAAGAATTCATACCGGTTGTTGAAGGTCAGGTTAGCATGTATATCTGTGGTCCAACGGTATATAACTATATACATGTTGGAAATGCTAGACCAATGGTAATATTCGATACTTTAAGAAGATTTTTTATGTATAGAGGGTATAATGTTAAGTATATTTCAAATTTTACAGATATTGACGATAGAATAATAAATAGAGCTAATGAAGAAAATACTGCATTTAATGATATATCCGAGAGATATATTAAAGCTCTTATGGAGGATGCAAAAGGTTTAAATATTTATGAAGAGAAAACCATCCATCCAAAAGCTACAGAATTTATTCAGCCAATGATTGAATTTATAGAGGCTTTAATAGAAAAGGGTGCCGCCTATAATGTAGATGGTAATGTTTATTTTAACATAGATAGTGCAAAAGACTATGGGAAATTGTCTAAGAAAAATATTGAAGATTTAATGAGTGGAGCCAGAATAGAAGTTAGTGAAGAGAAAAATAATCCTATGGATTTTGCATTATGGAAGAAAGCTAAAGAAGGTGAACCTTATTGGGAAAGTCCTTGGGGTAATGGAAGACCTGGGTGGCATATCGAATGCTCTGTTATGTCGAGAACGCTATTAGGAGATACTATAGATATACATGCAGGTGGCGAAGACCTTCAATTTCCACATCATGAAAATGAAATTGCACAGTCTGAAACTTTAACGGAGAAGCCCTTTGCAAATTATTGGATGCATAATGGTATGTTAAATGTAGAAAATCAAAAGATGTCAAAATCTCTAGGAAACTTTTTTACTGTAAAAGAAATTGCAGAGGAATTTGATTTGGAAATCCTTAGATTTTTCTTGCTATCCGCACATTATAGATCTCCTATGAACTTTACTAGAGAAATAATGAATCAAATGGAAAATGCCTTAGAAAGATTATATAATGGGAAGAAAAACTTAGAATATCTACTTGAAAACACGGAAGATAGAGAATTAGACAAAGAAGAAAAGGATCTACTAGATACTATTGAAAAGTTTAAAAAAGAATTTATTGAAAGCATGGAAGACGATTTAAACACAGCAGATGCTATAGCTTCATTATTTGATCTTGTTAAATTTTCTAATTCAAATCTAAATGAAAAATCTTCTAAGAAATTAATTCAAATATCTTATGATTTGTTATTAGAATTATCCGATGTTCTTGGAATACTAAATAAAAAAGATGAAATTTTAGAGGTTGAAATTTTAGATCTTATAGAGAAAAGAACGATGGCAAGAAAAAATAAAGACTTTAAGTTAGCTGATGAAATTAGAGATATGTTAAAGGAAAAAGGAATAGTCTTAGAAGATACCCAAGAAGGGGTGAAGTGGAAACGTATATAGCCTATGGAAGAAAACAACTTGTTTAGAAAGATGAATACAGAATTAAGTGCAGAGGATATAGCTATGTTATCTCCTCTGCAGCTTGCATATATAGGAGATGCAGTATATGAATTGTTAGTACGGACATATCTACTTGAGAAGAAGTTACCTGTTAAAGAATTGCATAAATTGACTATTAAATATGTGAAAGCCAAGGCCCAAGCAGATATAGTTCATATGTTAGAAGATATACTTAATGAAGATGAACGAGCAGTAGTTAAAAAAGGTAGAAATGCAAAGACTAATACAATGCCTAAAAATGCTGATATGATAGATTATAAATATGCTACAGGTTTTGAAGCGTTGATGGGCTATCTTTACTTAATGGGTAAGGATTACAGAATAGCAGAATTATTTAAAGTGGTATCACATATAGACATTAACTAATGAAGAAAAGGGGGATTAGGATGGATAAGGTAGAACTTTTGAGGTATACGCCTGATGGCGAAAAACTAGTTGCAGCTGCAGCAAGGCTTTGCTATTCATCATCAGGTGTCAGTGAGATAGAAGAAAAGCTAACTGAAGATAAGGTTGAATCATTCTTATCTCTTTTAATGGACTTAAACCATGAAAGTCCTATTGAACATGTTACATTTACTTTTGGGATTGAAGGAATATCTCGTACATTAACTCATCAACTAGTGAGACATAGGATTGCAAGTTTTTCTCAGCAATCACAAAGATATGTGAAACTTGAACAGTTTGAATATATAATTCCGCCGGCTATTGCAAATAATAAAAAGGCTAGAGAAATATTTGAAAAGGCTATGAGAGAAGATCAGAAATATTATGATGAAATATCAAATTTATTATTTGATGAACATTATAATAAGTATATTGAAGAAAAGTTCGACGAGAAGGAAGCAAGAAATAGAGCAGAAAAAGAGTCAATTGAAGATGCAAGATATATTTTCCCCAATGCCTGTGAGACTAAGATAGTATTTACTATGAATGCAAGGTCTTTGATGAATTTTTTTAGACTTAGATGCTGTAATAGGGCACAATGGGAAATAAGAGAGATTGCAACTTTGATGCTTAAAGAAGTGAAAAAAGTCTATCCTATATTATTCAAAAATGCTGGACCAGGTTGTATAAATGGGCCATGTCCAGAGGGGAAAATGACCTGCGGAAAGATGGTTGAAGTTAGAGAGCGATTTAAGTAAATGCACAATTCACAATGCACGATTCACAATTAAAACAACAACCGAAGGTCATATCTAAAGACTCAAAAGCTCGACCTCAACAATTGTGAACTGTGAACTGTGAATTGTGAATTGAAGAAAGGTGTGATAAGAATGGATTTTCAATATGTGGTTGGAAGAAATCCTGTTTTAGAAGTACTTAAAACGGATAGAGAAATAGAAAAATTATATGTTCTAAAAGGAGAGCTTCAAGGATCTATAAATAAGATAATTGGAATGGCAAAAGACAGAAATATTATAATACAACAGGTAGATAAAAATAAACTTGATTCTTTATCGGAAGGGAATGCACATCAAGGAGTAGTTGCGTTAGTTACATCATATAATTATGTTGATATAGATGATATCCTCAATAGAGCTAAAGAAAGAAATCAACCTCCATTTATTGTAATTTTAGATGGATTGGAAGATCCGCATAACTTAGGTTCTATAATTAGGAGTGCTGAATGTGCAGGAGTACATGGCGTAATAATTCCTAAAAGGAGATCTGCTCAAGTAAATCAAACGGTATATAAGAGTTCTGCCGGTGCAGTAGAGCATATGCTTGTAGCAAAAGTAAGCAATATTGTAAATGCAATTGAAGAACTAAAAGATAAAGGGCTATGGATTTATGGTGCAGATATGGACGGGACTGACTATCATTATAAGACATCTTTACAAGGAGCTATTGCTTTGGTAATAGGAAATGAGGGAAAAGGATTATCTAGGCTAGTGAAAGAAAAATGCGATGTCTTAGTTAAAATTCCAATGCTAGGCCAAATATCTTCCTTAAATGCCTCTAATGCGGCATCTATATTGATATATGAGGTAGTAAGACAGAATCATGGCTAAGAAGAATAAAAAGATTAAAGAATATCTTTTTGTTGATGGGTATAATATCATTAATTCTTGGGAGCGGTTTAGTCAACTTAAAAAGGAACATTTAGAGGAGGCTCGAAATGAGCTTATAGAGATCATGACAGAATATAAATATTATTCGGGAATTGAAGTCATAATTGTATTTGATGCACATTTAGTAAAGGGCAACTATGGAGCAGAAGAAAATTATAATGATTTAAAAGTTGTATATACGAAAGAAAACGAGACTGCAGATCAATATATAGAGAAAAAACTAGATGAGATTGGAAGGATAAAGAGAGTAAGAGTAGCAACATCTGACTGGATGGAACAACAAATTGTTTTTGGTCGAGGTGGAACTAGGATTTCAGCTAGGGAGTTAGAAATGGAAATATTTAATGAAAAAAAGCTTATTAAACGTAAAAGTACTACAGAGAATAAAAAAAATGATCTTCTGCTAGGAAGACTGGATGAAGAAACGATAAAAAAACTAAATAATTTAATTAGTAAGAATGAATAACCTTGACTAAAATATAGGTATTAAATATAATTAATAGTAATCAAAATTAACAGAGTTATACTGGGGGGATGCTTAGTGCAATTGGAAGTGCATAATGATATGGAATTAACTACATATATGACTATGCAGGATGAAGAAATTGTAGAAGCTGCAAAAAATGATGACGCTATTGCACTGGAATACCTGATTTATAAATATAAAAACATTGTAAAATGCAAAGCTAGATCATATTATTTGATAGGGGCAGATAAGGAAGATATCGTTCAGGAGGGCATGATAGGACTATATAAGGCTATTCGTGACTATGATAAGGACAAGCTTACATCATTTAGAGCATTTGCAGAAATCTGTATCACGAGACAGATAATTACAGCAATTAAGACAGCTACTAGACAAAAGCATATTCCTTTAAATTCTTATGTTTCACTTAATAAACCTATATATGATGAAGAATCTGATAGGACTCTATTGGATATAATTTCGGGCTTTAAAATTTCAGATCCAGAAGAATTAATGATTAGCAGAGAAGATTTGAATTTAATGGAAAGAAGAATAGGAGAGATTTTATCTGAATTAGAGTTAGAGGTCCTAATGTCTTATGTGGATGGTATGAGCTATCAGGAAATTGCAGAGGATTTAGACAGGCATGTGAAAAGTATAGATAATGCCTTACAAAGAGTTAAAAGAAAGTTAGAGAAGCTACTAGAGGACAAAGTATAAACTTAAGCTTGACAATTTTATATGTAAATAGTAAAATAACTAGCAGTGAGTAAAAAATGCCCACGTAGCTCAGGAGGTAGAGCACTTGCATGGTAAGCAAGAGGTCACCGGTTCGAGTCCGGTCGTGGGCTCCATGCTTTTTAAAGATAGGAAACACCAGGGTGAGTTTTCTTGTGATGCATAGGAAATTCTAAATCTCCTTAATTTTAAATTTCCGATAAATGCATTTTAAGAAAGTTTATATTAATGCTTTAACTTAAGACTTTCTTTATCATCTACTAGAGAAAACTCAAGCGTATTAAATTATTAAATATAATTAAGGAGGAATATTGAAATGGCAAAAGCAAAATTTGAAAGAACTAAACCCCACGTAAACATAGGGACAATAGGACACGTAGACCATGGTAAAACAACATTAACAGCAGCTATTACAATGGTATTAAACAAAAGATTTGGCTCAGGAGAAGCAATAAGCTATGACAACATAGATAAAGCACCAGAAGAAAGAGAAAGAGGAATAACAATTTCCACATCTCACGTAGAATATGAAACACCAAATCGTCACTATGCACACGTAGACTGCCCAGGCCATGCTGACTATGTAAAGAACATGATTACAGGAGCAGCACAAATGGACGGAGCAATTTTAGTAGTATCAGCAGCAGATGGTCCAATGCCGCAAACAAGAGAGCATATACTATTATCAAGAAACGTAGGAGTACCAAAGATAGTAGTATTCTTAAACAAACAAGACATGGTAGATGATGAAGAACTAATCGAGTTAGTAGAGATGGAAGTAAGAGAATTACTATCCGAATATGACTTCGATGGAGATGGTACACCAATCGTAGTAGGTTCAGCATTAAAAGCAATAGAAGAACCAGACGGACCATGGGGAGATAAAATAGTTAAACTAATGGAAGAAGTAGATGCATACGTTCCACAACCAGAAAGAGATACAGACAAACCATTCTTAATGCCAGTAGAAGACGTATTCTCAATAACAGGAAGAGGAACAGTAGCAACAGGAAGAGTAGAAAGAGGAGTAGTAAAAACAGGAGACAACGTAGAAATCGTTGGGTTAGCAGAAGAAGCAAGAACAGTAGTAGTAACAGGAGTAGAAATGTTTAGAAAACTACTAGACGAAGCACAAGCAGGAGATAATATAGGAGCACTTCTAAGAGGAGTTCAAAGAAACGAAATCGAAAGAGGTCAAGTACTAGCAAAACCAAAATCAATAAATCCACATATAAAATTTGAATCAGAAGTATACGTACTATCTAAAGAAGAGGGTGGAAGACATACACCATTCTTTAATGGATATAGACCACAATTCTACTTTAGAACAACAGATGTAACAGGAGATATCAAATTAGAAGAAGGCGTAGAGATGGTAATGCCAGGAGACAACTCAAAGTTTACTATAGAATTAATAACACCAATAGCTATAGAAGAAGGGCTAAGATTCTCAATTCGTGAAGGTGGAAGAACAGTAGGATCTGGAGTTGTAACTAAAGTTCTTGAATAGTGATGAAAGACTAGGTCTTTAACCTAGTCTTTTTTCTGGATGGAATTGGAATAAACATTAGATTAATGAGGAATAATTGTATAAATTGAAGAAAAAATTGTGGTAGAAAGAAAGACTTTTTTATTGACATAATTTTTAATTTATGATAGTTTATATTAGTAACGTTGTTAAAAGTGGGGAAATGTACCCGAAAGCGATAGCTTAACATATATATGGTGTTTGTGGGAGGTGTTTTAAGTGAGAGATAGAATCACATTAGCTTGCACAGAGTGTAAACAAAGAAATTACAATTCATCCAAGAATAAAAAGAACAATACAGAAAGAATCGAACTAAAGAAATATTGTAAATTCTGCAAAACTCATACTACTCATAAGGAAACGAAATAATATTAAAACAAGTAAGGATGTGAGTGTTATGACAGCACCAACAGGTACAAAAAAGGCAAAGATGTCCGCATATTTCAGGGGTGTTAAGGCTGAAATGAAAAAGGTAATTTGGCCTAGCAGAAAAGAACTAATAAACTATACTGGAGTAGTTATAATGATTAGTGCACTTGTAGCTATTATTGTCTGGGTATTAGATCTAGTGATACATGGTGGTTTACGATTTATAATTTAGTACAAGAGGGAGGGAGGAACCATAGGTTCCCAATTGTATGACGGAGAAAAGTAGAGAACAAAGGGCTATAGATGCAAAATGGTATGTAGTCCATACTTATTCGGGTCATGAAAACAAGGTTAAAGCTAATCTTGAAAAAATGGTGGAGAATAGGGGAATGCGAGATGATATATTCGAGGTAGCAGTGCCTACTGAAGAATATATGGATAGTAAGGGCGGGAAAAAGAAGCTTAAAGAAAGAAAACTTTTCCCTGGATATGTTCTTGTGAAAATGATTATCAATGATGAATCATGGTATCTGGTGAGAAACACAAGAGGAGTTACAGGATTTGTAGGGCCAGGATCTAAGCCAGTTCCATTGACAGACGCAGAAGTTAAAGCACTGGGTGTACAAGAAACTATTTTACCGGATATAGATTTAAAGGTAAAAGATGTAGTAAAAGTATGTTCAGGACCATTTGAAAACTTTATGGGTACTGTAGATAATTTAAATATGGAAAAGAGAAAAGTAAAGGTTTTTGTTTCTATGTTTGGAAGAGAAACCCTTGTGGAATTGGATTTTGACCAAGTAGAAAAGTTGTAGTTTTTAAAAGCAAATTGCTTTTTAAATATATATAATTAAGTGGGAGGGTTTATCCCGCCAGACCACAAAGGATACAAGGAGGTGGAAGTTTTATGGCAAAAAAAGTCATGGCTTTAGTTAAGTTACAAATACCTGCTGGAAAGGCTACACCAGCACCACCTGTAGGAACTGCATTAGGACCTCATGGAGTAAATATTATGCAATTTACAAAAGAGTTCAATGCTAAAACTGCAGATCAAGCAGGAATGATAATACCAGTTGTTCTTACAGTTTACCAAGATAGATCTTTTTCTTTCATTACAAAAACACCGCCAGCTGCAGTATTGATTAAAAAGGCTGTAGGAGTTGAGTCAGGTTCAGCTGAACCTAACAAGAAAAAAGTTGCTAAGATTTCTCAAGCTAAAGTTAGAGAAATTGCTGAGATAAAGATGCCAGATTTAAATGCTGCTTCAATAGAAGCTGCTATGAGTATGGTTGCAGGAACTGCAAGAAGTATGGGAATTACAGTAGAAGAATAATAATTTTAGGAAAGTAGTGGGAGGAAATTCCGTTATAACCACAAGGAGGTAAAGTTATGCCAAAGAGAGGTAAAAATTATCAAGACAGCTTAAAGTTAGTAGATAGAACTGCACTTTATGATGTAGCAGAAGCTATTGAATTAGTTCAAAAAACAGCAAAAGCTAAATTTGACGAAACTATAGATTTATCAGTAAGACTTGGAGTAGATCCAAGACATGCTGACCAACAAGTTAGGGGAGCAGTAGTGCTACCACATGGTACAGGTAAATCGAAAACTGTACTTGTAATTGCTAAAGGTGATAAAGTTAAAGAAGCTGAAGAAGCTGGTGCAGAATATGTAGGTGGAGACGAATTAGTTGCTAAGATTCAAAATGAAGGATGGTTAGATTTTGATGTAGTGGTTGCAACGCCAGATATGATGGGTGTTGTAGGTAGAATAGGTAGAATCCTTGGACCAAAAGGATTAATGCCAAACCCAAAATCTGGAACTGTTACTTTCGAAGTAGCAAAAGCAATTAATGAAATTAAAGCTGGTAAAGTTGAATATAGAGTTGATAAACAAAGTATTGTAAATGTACCTATTGGAAAAGTATCCTTTGGAACAGAAAAATTAAAAGAAAATTTTGAAGCGGTTATGGATGCTATAATTAAAGCAAAACCAGCTGCAGCAAAGGGGAAATACTTAAGATCTGTTGCTATATCCAGTACAATGGGTCCTGGAATTAAAATTAATGGACAAAAATTAATGGACTAATCTATTGACAAAGTTTATTATTGCTGATACAATTTTGTTATTAATTAAATAGGCTGCCGTAGACAGTAGGTACCTAAGGGTTTAATTTCCTACCGAGGTTGAGATTAATCTAATTCATAAAATAGAAATTAGGGTCTCTCTGTGTCTACGGAGGGACCTTTATTTATTCGTCCTATGGGAGGTGAAGTCAGTGAGGGAACAAACCCTTCAAGCTAAGAGTCAAAATGTAGAAGAAATAAAAGAAAAAATTAGCAAAGCTCAATCAGTTGTAGTAGTTGATTATAGAGGACTTAATGTTGAACAATTAACTGAGTTAAGAAGCAGATATAGAAAAGCTGGTGTTGAATATAAAGTTTATAAAAATACTATGATGAGATTTGCTTTTAAAGATTCTGGATTAGAAGAATTCAATGAATTCCTAAAGGGACCATCTGCTATTGCATTTGGATATGATGATCCAGTTCAAGCGGCTAAGATTACATCTGATTTTGCTAAAGAAAACGATAAGCTAGAGATAAAAGCTGGTATTGTAGATGGTAAAGTTATTGATGTAAATGGTGTAAAAGATTTAGCAAACTTACCGCCAAGAGAAGTACTTATTGCTCAAGTACTTGGTGGATTCAATGCACCAATCCAAGGATTTGCAAATGTACTTCAAGGTACAATTAGAAGCTTTGCAATAGTACTTAATGCTATTGCTGAAAAACAAGGAGCTTAAAAACAAAATTATTGTGGAGGGATATATTAAATGGCAAGTGAAAAAGTATTAAATTTAATTGAAGAGGTTAAAAATTTAACTGTATTAGAATTATCAGAATTAGTTAAAGCATTAGAAGAAGAATTTGGAGTAAGTGCAGCTGCACCAATGGCAGTAGCAGCAGCTCCAGCAGCAGGAGCAGCAGCTCCAGCAGCAGAAGAAAAATCAGACTTTGATGTTATATTAGCATCAGCTGGAAACGAAAAAATCAAAGTTATTAAAGTTGTTAGAGAATTAACTGGCTTAGGATTAAAAGAAGCTAAAGAATTAGTAGACAACGCTCCAAAGCCAATTAAAGAAGGAGCTTCAAAAGAAGAAGCTGATGATATTAAAGCTAAATTAGAAGAAGCTGGAGCACAAGTAGAAGTAAAATAATTATGGTTAAGTTAAAAAGGCTTTCTATTATATTGAAAGCCTTTTTTATAACCTATAGAAGTTATCATAAATGGGTTTCACAAAAGGTTTCCTTGTATATTAATATTTTAATGGAAGCCTTTTATTATGCTAAAAATACATAAGAAATAACTTGACATAAGAATTGCATTATGGTAACATAATTAAATGCATAATAGGGAAAAATATTGTCTATTGTATAATTTTTCAATTAAATGACAATATTATAATATATTTGTTTTGGAAAAGTTTTACCAAAAGTATTTGATGCTTTTGGATATTTTAGTTTAATAAGGGGTGAATTTTTGATGGTACATCCTGTAACCTACGGAAAGCGTGTTAGGATGAGTTATTCACGCATTGATGAAGTACTAGATTTGCCTGACTTAATTGAGGTGCAAAAGTCTTCTTATGAATGGTTTTTGAAGGAGGGTCTTAGAGAGGTTTTTGAAGACATTTCTCCTATCCAAGACTATACTGGTAATCTGATATTAGAATTTGTTGATTACCATATTGGGGAAAACATTAAGTATGGCGAGGATGAAGCAAGAGAAAGAGATGCTAATTATTCTGCACCGTTAAAGGTAAAGGTAAGACTCATTAACAAAGAAACTGGTGAAGTAAAAGAGCAAGAGGTTTTTATGGGTGATTTACCTTTAATGACTGATAAGGGTACATTTATTATTAATGGTGCCGAGAGAGTAGTTGTCAGCCAATTAGTTAGGTCACCAGGTGTTTATTTTGTAGAAGAGATAGATAAAACAGGTAAAAGACTGTATTCTTCTACATTGATCCCAAACAGAGGAGCTTGGCTAGAATACGAATCAGATTCTAATGATATTGTTTATGTTAGAGTAGATAGAACAAGAAAGGTTCCTATTACCACATTGTTGAGAGCTCTAAAGCTTCAAAGTAATTCAGAGATTATAGAAGTACTTGGTGAGACAGAGCAAGTATTAAATACATTGGAAAAGGACAACACTACCAATGAAGAAGAAGCATTAATCGAGATATATAAGAGATTGAGACCTGGAGAACCGCCTACAGTGGATAGTGCTAGATCTCTTATTACTAATTTATTTTTTGACCCTAAGAGATATGATTTAGCTAGAGTAGGCAGATATAAATTTAACAAAAAGTTAGCTCTATATAATAGAGTATATGGAAAAAGAGCTGCTAATGATGTTCACAATCTGGAAACTGGAGAAATATTAGTATCCCAAGGTGAAAAAATAACTAGGGATCAGGCTATAGAAATTGAAAATAGTGGTATAAATATGGTAGATGTATTGTTAGAGGATGGGAGAAAAGTAAGAGTTTTAGGGAACAACTTTGTTGATTCTAAAGTGTTTAATCTACCATTTGCATTAGATGAATTTGGATTAAAGGAAAAAGTATATTATCCTTTGATGAAAGAATTAGTAGATACTTATGATAATCCAGAGGAATTAAAAGAGGCTATAGGTGAGAGGCTAAAAGAATTATCGCCAAAGAATATTACTATAGATGATATCGTTGCATCTGTAAACTATGAGTTAAACTTATTTGATGGAATTGGAAATACTGATGATATTGACCATTTAGGAAATAGAAGACTTAGATCTGTCGGAGAGCTACTACAGAACCAATTTAGAATAGGTCTAGCTCGTATGGAAAGAGTAGTTAGAGAAAGAATGACTATTCAAGATATTGATGTTGCTACACCTCAAGATCTAATAAATATAAGACCTGTTGTTGCTTCAATTAAAGAGTTTTTTGGGAGCAGCCAGTTGTCTCAATTCATGGATCAGACAAATCCGTTAGCTGAATTAACACATAAGAGAAGAATGTCTGCATTAGGGCCTGGAGGTCTTAGTCGTGATAGAGCGGGATTTGAGGTAAGAGACGTTCACAATTCCCATTATGGTAGAATGTGTCCTATTGAAACGCCAGAAGGACCTAATATAGGGCTTATAACCTCACTAACTACCTATGCAAGAATCAATGAATATGGTTTTATTGAATCACCATATAGAAAAGTAAAAAAGGGAACTGGTAAAATTACTGGAGAAATTCATTATTTAACTGCTGATGTAGAAGATGAATTTATAATAGCTCAGTCTAATGAGAAACTAAGTCCTGAAGGAGAAATAATAGGTAAAAGGGTTATAGGAAGAGGTAAATCTGGAGTTATAGATATATTCCCGACAGAAGAAGTTGACTATATGGATGTTTCACCTAAGCAACTTGTATCTGTTGGTACGGCTATGATTCCATTCCTAGAAAATGATGATGCTAATAGAGCGCTGATGGGTGCAAACATGCAGAGGCAGGCGGTACCTCTTTTAAAAACAGAATCTCCAATTATTGGAACAGGGATTGAATATAAGGCTGCCAAAGACTCTGGAACTGTAGTTTTATCCAATCATTCTGGAGTTGTAGAAAAGGTTAGTTCAGCAGAAATAGTCATAAGAAAAGATGAAGACAATAAATTAGAAAGATATAAATTGTTGAAGTTTAAACGTTCTAATCAAGGAACTACTATAAATCAAAGACCTATCGTATCGAAAGGTGAAAGAATCGAAAAAGGTCAAGTAATAGCAGACGGCCCAAGTACAAATCTAGGAGAGATTGCATTAGGTAAAAATATATTAATAGCTTTCATGACATGGGAAGGCTATAACTATGAGGATGCTATTTTAATTAATGAAAAGTTAGTAATGGAAGATGTTCTGACTTCAGTTCATATAGAAGAATATGAATCAGAAGCAAGAGATACTAAATTAGGCCCCGAAGAAATAACTAGAGACATTCCAAACGTTGGGGATGATATGTTAAAAGACCTAGATGAAAGAGGAATTATTAGAATAGGTGCAGAAGTAAAATCAGGGGATATATTAGTTGGAAAGGTGACACCTAAGGGAGAAACTGAGCTAACTGCTGAGGAAAGATTGCTTCGAGCTATATTTGGTGAAAAAGCTAGAGAGGTTAGAGACACATCTCTTAGAGTTCCTCATGGTGAAGCGGGTATTATAGTGGATGTTAAAATTTTCTCTAGAGAAAATGGAGACGAATTACCACCAGGCGTTAACCAGATGATAAGAGTGTATATAGCTACTAAGAGGAAGATAAATGTTGGAGATAAAATGTGTGGACGCCATGGAAATAAAGGTGTAGTTTCTAGGATAATGCCTGAGGAAGATATGCCTTATTTACCAGATGGTACGCCTGTACAAATTGTTTTAAATCCTCTTGGAGTACCTTCTCGTATGAACTTGGGGCAGGTGTTAGAGGTTCATCTAGGACTTGCTGCTAAAAAATTGGGATGGCATGTTGCCACACCAGTATTTGATGGTGCTAACGAGGAAGATATTATTCAAGCATTGAAAGATGCTGGGTATCCAGAGAATGGTAAGATCTACCTTAGAGATGGAAGAACTGGAGAAGAATTTAATAATCCAGTAACTGTAGGTTATATGTATATGCTGAAATTACACCATCTTGTTGATGATAAAATCCATGCTAGATCAACTGGACCATACTCTTTGGTTACTCAACAGCCATTAGGGGGTAAAGCTCAGTTTGGTGGACAAAGATTTGGAGAGATGGAGGTTTGGGCACTTGAAGCATATGGAGCAGCCCATACACTACAGGAAATACTAACAGTTAAATCTGATGATATTGTAGGTAGAGTTAAAACTTACGAGGCAGTAGTAAAGGGGGAAAATATACCTGAACCTGGTATTCCAGAATCCTTTAAAGTATTAATAAAAGAACTTCAAAGTTTATCATTAGATATAAAAATTATATCAGAAGATAAAACTGAAATAGAACTTCAAGAATCAGTTGATGATGAATTGTCAGATTTAGAAGTTATGGGTGAAGAATTGACAGGAGAAAAAGTATTTTCTGATGATGAAGATGATGAACAAGAAGAAAGTGAAGATATAGATAGAATAAGAGAAGATGATATACCTACAGGGTTTATTTTAGAAGAAGATACTGATGATATAGATATTAATATTGACTTTGATGAAGATGATTATGAAGAAGAAGAAGAAGATTATGAAGATTTTTAAAACCTTGGGCTTTATGCCCGAGGAATTAGAAACAAAAATTCTTTAATTTTATTATAGAAAGGAGAGAACGCTCCTTGTTTGAATTCAATACATTTGATTCAATTAAAATTGGGCTGGCTTCACCAGAAAAAATCAGACAATGGTCTAAAGGAGAAGTAAAAAAACCTGAGACAATAAATTATAGAACATTGAAACCTGAGAAGGAAGGACTTTTTTGTGAAAAGATATTTGGACCTACAAAGGACTGGGAGTGCCATTGTGGGAAATATAAGAGAGTAAGGTATAAAGGTGTAGTATGTGATAGATGTGGGGTAGAAGTTACAAAATCCAAAGTTCGTAGAGAACGACTGGGACATATAGAATTAGCAGCTCCTGTGTCACATATATGGTATTTCAAAGGTATTCCAAGTAGGATGGGACTTCTAATGGATATGTCTCCGAGATCATTAGAAAAAGTTTTGTATTTTGCATCATATGTAGTTATAGATGGAGGAGATACTTCTTTATATGAAAAACAACTTTTAACTGAAACAGAATATAGAGAAGCCTATGAAAAATATCACAATAAATTTAAAGCGATGATGGGTGCAGAAGCCATAAAGGCATTGTTAGAGAAAATAGATTTAGATAAAGAGTCTAAAGAACTAAGACAACAGTTAAAAGATTCATCGGGTCAAAAGAAAATAAGAATAACCAGAAGACTAGAAGTTGTAGAGGCTTTTAGAAAGTCTGGAAATAGACCTGAATGGATGATATTAGATGTTATCCCAGTAATTCCTCCAGATCTTAGACCGATGGTACAGTTAGACGGAGGAAGGTTTGCTACATCTGATTTAAATGATTTATATAGAAGGGTAATAAATAGAAATAATAGACTTAAAAGACTGTTAGATTTGGGAGCACCAGATATTATTGTTAGAAATGAGAAGAGAATGCTTCAAGAAGCAGTAGATGCTCTTATAGATAATGGAAGACGTGGAAGACCTGTAACGGGACCAGGGAATAGACCTTTAAAATCTTTGTCAGATATGCTTAAGGGTAAGCAAGGAAGATTTAGACAGAACTTACTTGGTAAGAGGGTAGATTATTCAGGACGTTCAGTAATCGTAGTTGGTCCAGAGTTAAAATTCTATCAATGTGGAATACCAAAGAAAATGGCTCTTGAGTTATTTAAACCATTTGTAATGAAAAAGTTAGTAGAAGAAGGTCATGCTCATAATATAAAATCTGCTAAAAGAATGGTTGAAAGGGTAAAACCACAAGTATGGGATGTTCTAGACTCTGTAATAAAAGACCATCCAGTACTTTTAAACAGAGCTCCAACTCTTCATAGATTAGGAATTCAGGCATTTGAACCTGTTTTAGTTGAGGGAAAGGCCATTAAGTTACATCCTTTAGTATGTACAGCATATAATGCTGACTTTGATGGTGACCAAATGGCAGTACACGTACCTTTATCTACGGAGGCACAGGCAGAAGCAAGACTTTTAATGCTATCTACAAATAATATTCTTGCACCAAAAGATGGTAAACCAATTACCACTCCAACACAGGATATGGTTTTAGGAGCCTATTATCTATCCGTAGAATCTCCTGATGAACCTGGAGAGGGTATGATATTTAAAGATTTTGATGAAATGCTACATGCTTATTATAATGGATCCGTAGGATTACATGCTAGAGTAAAGGTAAGAATGAGACTAGATGAATCTGACACAGGAAAATTAGTTGAATCTACAGTAGGTAGATTTATATTAAACGAACATCTGCCACAGGATTTGGGATTTGTAGATAGAACTGTAGATAAGTATTCACTAGAAGTTGATATGCTTGTAAATAAAAAAGCATTAGGAAATATTATAGAAAAATGCTTTAGAAAGCATGGAAATGCAGTTACTGCAACTGTACTTGATCATATTAAAGAAACAGGCTTCCACTATTCAACAATAGGAGCGATATCTATTTCCATGGGAGATATATTTGTTCCTGAATCAAAACCTGAACTTCTAGCAAAAGCTCAAGAAGAAGTAGATAAATTTGAAAGATCTTATCGTAGAGGTCTTATATCAGATGAAGAAAGATATGAAAAAGTTATAGAAATTTGGAACAGAACTACTGACGATCTAACTGATAGATTGATGGACGGACTAGATCCGATGAATAATATTTATATCATGTCTCTATCAGGTGCTAGAGGTAGTGTAAACCAAATTAGGCAGCTTGCAGGCATGAGGGGACTTATGGCATCTGCATCAGGTAGAACCATTGAGATACCTATTAAGGCTAACTTTAGAGAAGGACTTAGTGTATTGGAATTCTTCGTTTCAACCCATGGTTCTAGAAAAGGGTTAGCAGATACAGCCCTTAGAACTGCAGACTCAGGATATTTAACTAGAAGATTAGTTGACGTAAGTCAGGATGTTATAGTAAGAGAGGTTGATTGTAAAACTGATGAATATCTGTTAGTTAGACCTTTTAAAGATGGAAGAGAAGTAATTGAAGAGTTACATGATAGAATTGATGGCAGATATGCTTTTGAAGATATAGTTAACCCCGAAACAGGAGAAATCATAGTAAAAGAAAATGAAATGATTTCAGGTATCCAAGCAGAATTAATTGAAAAAGTTGGGATAACAGAAGTTAAGGTTCGATCCGTATTGGGATGTAATGCTAAATATGGAGTATGTGCTCATTGTTATGGCAGAAATTTAGCAACAGGAGATGAAGTAAATATCGGAGAGGCTGTTGGAATCATTGCAGCTCAGTCAATTGGGGAGCCGGGTACACAGCTTACAATGCGTACATTCCATACAGGAGGAGTCGCAGGAGCAGATATTACTCAAGGTTTGCCTAGAGTTGAAGAGTTATTCGAGGCAAGAAAGCCAAAGGGGCTTGCTGTAATTGCAGAAAATTCCGGGGTAGTTAGTATAGAGGAAAGTAAAAGGAAAAAAGAAGTAATTATTACTTCATCCAATGGGGAATCTATGAACTACAATATAGTCTATGGATCTAGATTAAAAGTAAGGGCTGGAGATATTGTTGAAGCAGGAGATGAACTAACTGATGGTTCAGTAAATCCTCATGATATCCTTAAGATTAAAGGAATACAAGGAGTCCAAAATTATCTAGTTAAAGAGGTTCAGAGAGTTTATAGGTTGCAAGGTGTAGATATTAACGATAAACATATTGAAGTAATTGTTAAACAAATGCTAGCTAAGGTAAAAGTAGAAGAGGCAGGAGATACCCATATGTTACCTGGTTCTTTAGTGAACTCTTATGAATTTGAAGAAAATAATAGAATAGCTATCCAACAAGGATTAGAACCAGCAGTAGGAAGAAAAACTTTATTGGGTATTACGAAGGCTTCATTAGCTACTGATTCATTCTTATCGGCAGCTTCATTCCAGGAGACAACAAGAGTATTGACACAAGCTGCAATTGAAGGTAAAGAAGATTTTCTTCTAGGACTTAAGGAGAATGTTATTATTGGAAAACTTATCCCAGCGGGAACTGGAATGAAGAGATATAGAAATATAGAAATTTCTGGAGATGAAAATATTCAAATTTTAGAAGAATTAAATGTTGACAGTGAAAATAACTGATGATAAAATGTATTAGTGTGTAAACTTAGAAAGTACTCTGGATGACATAAAGATTATGTGGAATTTAGTTCCACATAATCTTTAAAGTGTTTAAAGGAGGAGAAGATTTTATGCTGTCAAAACTCAATGGAACCAACAAAATTGTTGGTGCTAAGCAAGTAAAACGAGCTTTAAATTCACAAGAAGTTGAAGCAGTTTTTATTGCTAATGATGCAGATAATAAAGTTATAAATGAGATTAAGGAAATTTGCATTAGCAAGCAGATTCAAGTTATTTATGTAGATAACATGAAAAAGTTAGGTGATGCATGTGGCATTGATGTTAATGCGGCAACTGCTGCATTATTAAAATAATATATAAAAAATAGAAGGAGGTGCCTTGATGCCAACCATTAACCAATTAATTAGAAAGGGCAGAGATAAAGTTGTTTACAAATCAAAATCGCCTGCTCTAGGAGTGAATTTAAATACTTTAAAAAAGAAGGAAACTGAAGTTAATTCACCTCAAAAAAGAGGAGTATGTGTTGCTGTTAGAACAGTTACACCTAAGAAACCTAACTCAGCTTTGAGAAAGGTTGCAAGGGTAAGACTTACTAATGGTGAAGAAGTTGCAGCGTATATTCCAGGGATTGGACACAACCTACAAGAACACAGTGTTGTTCTAATAAGAGGTGGAAGAGTTAAAGACCTTCCAGGTGTTAGATACCATATTGTTAGAGGTACCTTGGATGCTTCTGGCGTTGACAAAAGAATGCAAAGTAGATCTAAATATGGAGCTAAGAAGCCAAAGGCAAAGAAATAATAGTGCTTAAAATGCAGGATTAATAATCCCTTTATATATATGCATTTTGGCGCGGTACGGCAATATATTTGTCGAGTACCAATGAATCAACTCTATATAGTTAAGGAGGGAAGTAAAGTGCCAAGAAAAGGACATGTGCCAAAAAGAGAAGTTATGCCAGATCCTATTTACAATGATTTGGTTGTAACTAAATTAATTAATGGAATTATGTTAGATGGTAAAAAAGGAATTGCTCAAAATATAGTTTATGGAGCTTTTAGCTACATTGGAGAAAAAACAAATGAAGATCCATTAGAAGTATTCTATAAAGCTATGAATAATATCATGCCTGTACTTGAAGTAAAGGCAAGACGTATTGGTGGAGCAACTTACCAAGTACCAATAGAAGTAAGAACAGATAGAAGAGAAACTCTTGGTCTTAGATGGTTGGTAGACTATTCAAGAAAAAGAGGAGAAAAAACTATGGTTGAAAAATTAGCAAAAGAAATCTTAGACGCTTCAAATGGTATGGGAGCAAGCGTTAAGAAAAGAGAAGATACTCACAAGATGGCTGAAGCTAATAAAGCTTTCGCACACTACAGATGGTAGTATATCGTTTTTAATGTGTGGAGGGGGACCAAGAATCAAGAAGAAGGAGGAAAAATTGTGCCAAGACAAATTTCATTGGAAAAAACTAGAAATATCGGCATAATGGCTCATATTGATGCAGGAAAAACAACCACCACAGAGAGAATTTTGTTTTACACTGGTAAGATACACAAAGTAGGAGAGACCCATGAGGGCGGTGCCCAAATGGATTGGATGGAGCAAGAGCAAGAAAGAGGTATAACAATTACTTCCGCTGCAACTACATGTATGTGGAGAGAACATAGAATTAACGTTATTGATACACCAGGACACGTGGATTTCACTGTAGAAGTAGAAAGATCATTACGTATCCTTGATGGAGCTGTAGCATTATTCTGTGCTAAAGGTGGAGTAGAACCTCAATCTGAAACTGTATGGAGGCAAGCAGATAAATATCATGTACCTAGATTAGCATTTGTTAACAAGATGGATATTTTTGGAGCAGACTTCTTTAGGGCAGTAGGAATGATTAAAGATAGACTTAAAGCCAATCCAGTACCTATACAATTACCAATTGGAAAAGAAGATAGCTTTCTAGGAGTAGTTGACTTAGTTAATATGAATGCTAGAATTTATCATGATGATTTAGGTGAAAAGTATGAAATAACTGAAATACCATCTGATATGTTAGATTTAGCCAAAGAATATAGAGAAAATTTACTTGAGAATATAGCTGAACACGATGAAGAATTAATGATGAAGTATTTAGAAGGTGAAGAAATAACTACAGAAGAACTGATGAGAGGTATTAGAACAGCAGCTAACAAAGTAGCAATAACACCTGTTTTATGTGGTTCTTCTTATAGAAATAGGGGAGTACAACCGCTATTAGATGCTATAATTGATTATTTACCTTCTCCATTAGACATACCTGCAGTAAAAGGTATGGGATTAAATTCAGATGAAGAAGAAGAAAGAATAGCATCAGATAACGAACCATTTTCTGCATTAGCATTTAAAATAGTATCAGATCCTTTCATAGGAAAACTTGCATATTTTAGAGTATATTCGGGTAGCCTTAAATCAGGTAGTTATGTACAAAACACTAGTAAAGGCAAGAGAGAAAGAATAGGTAGAATATTACTTATGCATGCTAATAAAAGAGAAGAAGTTGATGAAGTATTTGCGGGAGATATAGCAGCAGCTGTAGGGTTAAAAGATACTTCTACGGGGGATACTTTATCCGATGATGCACATCCAATAGTTTTAGAAACTATGGAATTCCCAGAACCAGTTATTCACGTAGCTATAGAACCGAAAACAAAAGCATCTCAAGATAAGATGGCTACTGCCTTAGCAAAATTAGCTGAGGAGGACCCAACATTTAAGACTTATACTGATGAAGAAACAGGTCAAACAATAATTGCGGGAATGGGTGAACTTCACCTAGAGATAATTGTTGATAGACTTCTTAGAGAATTCAAAGTTGAGGCAAATGTTGGTAGCCCACAGGTAGCATATAAAGAATCTATCCAAGCTCCTGCAGAAGCAGAAGGTAAATATGTAAGACAATCTGGTGGTCGTGGACAATACGGTCACGTAAAATTAAAAGTAGAACCTCAAGAACCAGGTGCAGGTTACGAATTCGTAAACGCTATAGTAGGAGGAGTAGTCCCTAGGGAATATATCGGAGCTATAGATAATGGAATTCAAGAAGCGCTAGAATCAGGTGTTCTTGGAGGATATCCAGTGTTAGATATAAAAGTTACTCTTTATGATGGATCATACCATGATGTAGACTCTTCAGAAATGGCATTTAAAATAGCGGGATCTATGGGTGTTAGAGAAGCTATTTCAAAAGCTAAACCAACGTTACTTGAACCGATGATGAGGGTAGAAGTAATAGTGCCTGAAGAATACATGGGTGATGTTATAGGAGATATAAACTCCAGAAGAGGTAGAATAGAAGGAATGGAATTAAGAAGTGGTGCCCAAGTGATTAGAGGTTTCGTACCACTATCAGAAATGTTTGGGTATGCAACAGACCTTCGTTCTAATACTCAAGGTAGAGGAGTATATTCTATGCAATTTGATCACTATGAACCAGTGCCAAATAGTATTGCAGAGAAAATTACAGGTAAGAAATAATCTATAATTAAGGAGGAATATTGAAATGGCAAAAGCAAAATTTGAAAGAACTAAACCCCACGTAAACATAGGGACAATAGGACACGTAGACCATGGTAAAACAACATTAACAGCAGCTATTACAATGGTATTAAACAAAAGATTTGGCTCAGGAGAAGCAATAAGCTATGACAACATAGATAAAGCACCAGAAGAAAGAGAAAGAGGAATAACAATTTCCACATCTCACGTAGAATATGAAACACCAAATCGTCACTATGCACACGTAGACTGCCCAGGCCATGCTGACTATGTAAAGAACATGATTACAGGAGCAGCACAAATGGACGGAGCAATTTTAGTAGTATCAGCAGCAGATGGTCCAATGCCGCAAACAAGAGAGCATATACTATTATCAAGAAACGTAGGAGTACCAAAGATAGTAGTATTCTTAAACAAACAAGACATGGTAGATGATGAAGAACTAATCGAGTTAGTAGAGATGGAAGTAAGAGAATTACTATCCGAATATGACTTCGATGGAGATGGTACACCAATCGTAGTAGGTTCAGCATTAAAAGCAATAGAAGAACCAGACGGACCATGGGGAGATAAAATAGTTAAACTAATGGAAGAAGTAGATGCATACGTTCCACAACCAGAAAGAGATACAGACAAACCATTCTTAATGCCAGTAGAAGACGTATTCTCAATAACAGGAAGAGGAACAGTAGCAACAGGAAGAGTAGAAAGAGGAGTAGTAAAAACAGGAGACAACGTAGAAATCGTTGGGTTAGCAGAAGAAGCAAGAACAGTAGTAGTAACAGGAGTAGAAATGTTTAGAAAACTACTAGACGAAGCACAAGCAGGAGATAATATAGGAGCACTTCTAAGAGGAGTTCAAAGAAACGAAATCGAAAGAGGTCAAGTACTAGCAAAACCAAAATCAATAAATCCACATATAAAATTTGAATCAGAAGTATACGTACTATCTAAAGAAGAGGGTGGAAGACATACACCATTCTTTAATGGATATAGACCACAATTCTACTTTAGAACAACAGATGTAACAGGAGATATCAAATTAGAAGAAGGCGTAGAGATGGTAATGCCAGGAGACAACTCAAAGTTTACTATAGAATTAATAACACCAATAGCTATAGAAGAAGGGCTAAGATTCTCAATTCGTGAAGGTGGAAGAACAGTAGGATCTGGAGTTGTAACTAAAGTTCTTGAATA